>WLOB01000045.1 GCA_009699505.1 Actinomycetota bacterium
AAAATTTATTAAAAAATTCACCGCAACAGCTTCAGATAGATTTATTGATTAATGGTGATAATAAAATTAAAAATTCTAATTTTCCAAATAATATTAAAATAAAAAATTATTTAAACAATATTTTAGACTTCTTATGTTCAAATAAATATGATCAAATAATTTTTTATAATAGTAAAAAAATCTATAATAGTTTATTATCATATAAGAAAATAAATCAATCAATAAAAATATATGAAATATATCATAGTGATTTTATTTGGCCAGATTCAATGGCAACTATTGAAAATAGAATCAATATAGATACAGTTTTTAAAACATCAGAAGTTGTTGGAAAAAATATAAATGTTTCAAATCAAATTATCTGTCCTCCTCCATTAGACTTTGCTAGATTTAATTTTTCCAGAAAAACAGATAAGATAAAAAAATTAGGATTCATAGGAAGATTATCATCAGAGAAAAATCCGTTATTAGCAATTGAGATTGCTAAGGAATTAAATTTACCAATCCTTATAGCTGGAGATGGCCCTTTAAAAAAAGAAGTTATTTTGCAATTAAATAATAATGTTATATTTTTAGGTTGGCAAAATCCTATAGAGTTTTATAAAAAAATTGATTGTTTAATTTTAACCTCAGAAATAGAAGGACTTCCAAACGTAATACTGGAGGGACTGGCGTCAGGATTGCCGATTATAAGTACAGATGTTGGCGGTATCTCTAATGCTTTATTAAATACTAATTCATTTATATTTGAAAAAAATAATTTAAATATAAATAATCTTAAAAATTTTATTGATAATAATTTAAGTTATAATTATAAAAATATTTTAAAAGCAAAAGAATATGATAAAGAATTAATCTGTAAAAAATTTTTTGATGAAATTATAAAAGATTTCAAAAAACCAATAGAAATTAATATAAAAAATAATCATTCAATTATTGAAGGAATATTGTTATGAATATTCTGGTTACGGGATTCAAATCAGACTCTGGATATGGCCAGGCAACGGAGGCTTTTAAGCGAGCTTTTAAAGAACTTAAATTTTTTAATATTCAATATGATATTAAAAATGACATAGTTGATTATGATAAGAATTTAAAATATGATATTGAGTTTGTTATTGGCCCGCCGCCATTTAATGAAAATAATAGATCAAAGTATAAAATTATTTATTTTTATTGGGAGACTGATAAGCTACCCAAATCCTGGGTAAAGAGTATTCATAAATCTGATGAAATTTGGGCTCCGTGTCAACTTGTAAAAGATGTTTGCATTAAATCTGGATATAATAAAACAATCAATATTGTTCCGACTCCATCTTTTGCTGAAAATTATTCTAAAAATATTAAATTAAAAAATAATATTTCTAATTATTTTTTAAATCCAGAATATTATAAATTTTATTCTATCTTTCAATGGCAACCAAGAAAAGGATATGAAGAACTTTTGTCTGCTTATTTTGATGAATTTAAATTTGATGAAGAAGTTGTTTTAATTATAAAAACAAATTTAATAATTGGAATTACAAAAAAAGATATTATAAATACAATAAACAAAATTAAAAAAATGAATAATAGTAATGCTAAAGTTTTTTTGATAACAGATTATTTATCAAACAATGATATGTTTTCTCTTCATAAATATGGTGATTGCTTTGTTCTACCACACTATGGAGAGGGTTGGGGAATGCCAATACATGAGGCTGCTTTTTTTGGAAGCCCAATTATTACAACAAAATATGGTGGAATTACAGAGTTCCTAGATAGTAATATTTACTGGATAGACCATAAGATGTCTCCTGTTTTTGGCATGGATTGGAATAATGTTTATAGCTCAGAACAAAATTGGGCAAAACCAAATATTGAATCTTTAAAGAAACATTTAAGATTTGTATTTAATTCTAAAACAAAAAAATCATCACCTTTTGATAGCTTTTCAATTAAAAATGTCTCCAGCATTATAGAGAGGAGGTTGAGAGAAATTGCAACTTAAAATACTAGATTTTTTAGTTCATGGTGGACACCAGTATGAATTTTTTAAAAATGATGCCATATTTTATTGCATGGGGATTAATAATCAACTTCATACACATGAATCTTTAGGAAGGCCTAAACAAAATAATGTTAACTTTGTAACCAAAGATGATATAAAAAATATATCTCCAGATATTATTATGATTAGAGCTGGAGTTAAATATGATGATTATTTTAATTTTGTTAAAAATGGAGCTAAACCAATAGCGGTAATACAAACAAATACTCCGTTTAGAGTTCCAGACTGGTGTAAAATTATTGTTTGGAATTCCAGAATATCTATGGAAAAATTTAAAAATAGTATGCCTGATAAGAAACACTATCATATAGTTCATGGATTTGACCCGGAAGAATTTAAGCCATTAAAACTTGAAAGAAACAAAAGAATACTTTCATCATACAGCATGTTTAAGCAAAGAGACGAATTTTTGGGATATTCAAATTGGACACTTGTAAACAAAAAAACAAAAATATGTGATGTAATTGGCCATGCTAATGAAGAAATTAAATCTAATATTGGAACTTTTTCTTATCCTAAATTAGTTGAAGTTTACAACTCTTATTCTGGATACTTGAATACATCAACCCATAGTGCCATGCCAAGGTCTAGGGGCGAGGCGTTGATGTGCGGTCTTCCAGTAATTACTACATCTAATTATGATTCACCTTTTTATTTTAAAGATAAAATAAATAGTTTAATTTCAAATGATTCTGAATCTATGATTAAATCAATTAATTTATTACTTTCAAGTAGAGATTTGCAAGAAAATTTATCAAATGCCGGTAGAGAAGCTGCTGTAAAATATTTTAATATTAAAACATATTTGGAAAAATGGAAAAACATTTTAAATTAAATAATTATTTTGATAAAATATATTGTTTCTGCAAACCATCTAATTATAAAAATTGGAATGTCTACAAGAACCTATATGAATTTTATAATATTGATGTAAAATTAATACCAGCTGAAGATATTGATTCTAGAGTTACAAATAATGTTTATAACTCATGGAAAAATAGAGAATTATTATCTGATAATATCAATATACAATTTATTGCAGATTCATTATCACATACAACATTTATAAACCATGCAATTGACAATAAGTATAACACCATTTTAATATTAAAAGAAAATGTAATTCCATTTAAAGAATATAATGATATTCTCTCTAAATTAGAAATTAAAAAAGAATGGGATTTTTTAATTTTTAAAAATCAAAATGAAGTTATTGGTTACGGTGTAAAATCTTTTTTTTATGATGATTTATTAAAATTAATTAAAGAATTTAAATTAAGTTTTGATGAAATAATTAATGAATTTATTTGTAATAAAAATTATTTTGAGATAAATAGCTCACTTTTCTTTATTTATAATAAAAGTTATTTAAATAATAATTTTATTTCATTAAATTCGTTGTTATATAACAAGGACATTTATTTTATCCTATATCCTTTTAATGAAATAACTTTTATAGAAAAAAATGATTTTGAACTTTTTTCAATTTATAATCAATATGATTATTTTAATTGGAAATTTAATTTTGATGATTTTATTTTGAATATATATGAAACATTATTTACAAATAAAAAAATATTATTTATAGGAAATTCATTTTGTTTAAAAATAAATGAAATTTTATCTTATTTTAATGATTCAAAATTTTTTGTTATAAAAGAAAATCTTGAAACTATAAATAATATAAATGAATATAAATTTTATCCAGAGTTGATAGCAAGAGATGATCAATTTATAAAAAATTATTTTAATTTTTATTATGATTATATAGATTCAATTTCTTATAAAATAAAAAATATAGAATTTATTGAAATAAACAATTTTAAAATAAAAGAGTTATTATGAATAATATAATTATTTGCATTGGAACAGTTAATAGGCCCACTTTTATAAAGTGTTATGACTTGGTTGTAAAAAATTATCAGAATCATAAAAATGTAAAAAAAATAGAAGTAATTAAGAATAAAAGCCCAAGATCTGAATGGCTGAATGAGATGGCAAAAATATCATTAGAATACGACTGGTGCCTTCAGGTTGATGAGGATATGTATCTATATCCAGATGCTCTTGATGAGCTTTTAAATTTTGCAAAATTAGAAAAAAATAAAGATGTAAAGATAGCAAATGCATCATCTATGTTGCATGATTTATTTTTAAATTCTAAAATTGGATCACTAAAACTATGGAACACAGAAGTTTTTAAATATGTAAGTTTTAAAGATGTTTTAGGATCAGACAGGCAATTTGCAAAAGAAGCGTTAAAATTTGGGTTTAAAAATATCGCAATAAATAAAATATTAGCTGACCATGATTCTGCGCCAACTCCAGAGATTGCATACAAAAAATACTCAGAATATACTGAAAAAATTTATAAGTTTAGCGGTAAAGATGAGGCTTTAAAATTTAATTTATTTTTAAAAAATAAATATATTAAAGAAAAAAGTATTATAACAAAAAAAGCATTTGAAGGAAGCTACAATAAAGTTAAAGGATTAAAAAATGCAAAATAAAATAGCAATATTATTAACAACATATAATAGATATGCAAATCTTATAAAAATATTAAAAAATATATCATCAAAAAATTATCAAATAGATATATTTATTTATGATGATTGCAGTAATCATACAGGTATTTTAAATAAATCAAAAAATTATAATTTATTTTATTATAAATCAAAAATAAATAATGGAAAAAAAAATTATTATAAAACAATAAATTATTTATTTAATTATATAAAATTAAATTATGAAAAACAAAATCAATATTTTTTAACAATATTAATGCAAGATGATTTGCAAATACCTGAAAATTTCATTGATGAATGTGTTTTAAAATGGAATACTATAAATAAAGATATAAAAAATCCAGTTATTACATATCATTCTGATGTATTAAGAAAGTTCCACTCATGTTGGAATAGTGGAATGCCAAAAAATGGTGATATATATGATATCACAAATTGGTGTGATTGTCTATTTTTTACATCTCCAGAGAACTTGTCAAAGATAGGATTTGCCTTGTCAGGAAGGTACTCTCAAAAAGAGAGTGCAAAATATAGCTCTGGTGTTGGTAAGGAATTAACTGAATTATTTAGATTAAATAATATAAAATTATTAAGATTAAATCAATCATTGTCTTTTCATAATAATGAAAAATCAAAAATGAATAGTAGAAAATACTTTATACAAACTTTTAATTATATAAAAAATATTGATAAAAAAGTAATAATATCAATAGCATCAATGAATAGTAGAATTAAAAATTTAGAAAATACATTAAATTCTATAAATGATCAATCTGATATTATAAATGTATATTTAAATAATTATAATGATAAAAATATAAATTCTCTTTTTAATAATTATAAAAATGTTAATTTTTTTCCATCACAAGATGTGTATGGAGATCTCGGTGATACTGGAAAATTTTTATTTCAAAACAAAAAAGACTATTACCTAACATGTGATGATGATATCATCTATCCAAAATTTTATTCAAAGACAATTATAGAAAATATAAAAAAATATAATTGTATAGTTGGATTCCATGGATCAATAATATCTCCTGATGAAGATTATTATTTAAGAAAAAGAAAATTTCATTTTAATAAAGAATTATTAAATAATATAGAGGTCAATATACTTGGAACTGGTGTTATGGGTTTTGATAATTCTGAATATTTATTTCCATTTGATATAATCAAAACAAAAAATATGTCTGATATTTATATAGCAGAATATGCAAATAATAATAATTTTAAATTTATTTGCCTTTCAAGAGACAGTAATTGGATTAAACCACAAATGATAGATGAAAGTATATATGATAGCAGTATTAAAAAAGATAATTCTAATTTAGATAATTCTAAATATATAAATAAAATAATAAAAAATACAAATTGGAAAATTTTAAAATGAATAGCTTTACAGTCGATGATAAACAAATAATATTAAAATCAATAGATAATACTTTTTTAAATAATTTTGATGAATTAAAATATTTATTATTTTTAAAAAATTATTTTAATAATGAAAAAATAAATATAATTGATTGTGGTGGAAATATTGGATCATATTCTATTTTCTTCTCTTTGTTTTTAAATTGTAATAAAATATATTGTATTGAACCAATACCAAGTATATTTGATGTATTAAATGAAAATATAAAAATAAATAAATGTAATAATATTACAACAATAAATGTTGGTATTGCAAGGAAAAACTCAAAAATAAAATTAATTTCAGAAATACCAAATAATAAAGGTGCATTTTGGTTTTGGTATGCTGACTCTAATAATTTAGACCTTGAATCACAAAGACCATATAATATTGGATATAAAGAACATCAAACAATAAATGATTCAAATATCATTTCAAATTGTGATTCAATTGATAATATTTTTTTTAATAAAGAAAAAATAGATTTTATAAAAATAGATGTAGAAGGCATGGAAATAGAAGCGCTTATTGGCGCTCAAGATATTATTAGTAAAAATAAACCACTATTATATGTCGAAGGATCATTAAAAACAATTGATTATATAAATAATTGGATTATTAAAAATAACTACACTAGAATTGAAACTGGTTTATTTAAAAAGCATCATTTTTTACTAAAATATGGATCATAAAATGAAAATATCTCAAATTGGTAATGGATTTGTAGGATCTGCTTTAAATAAATCATTTTATTTAAATGGTATAAACATAAAAATATATGATAAATATCAAAATATTGGAAAAATAGAAGAAACATTAGATTCAAAAGTTATATTTTTTTGTCTCCCAACTCCATACCTTGATGGTGTTGGTTATGATCTCTCTGCTATAGAGGAAAATCTTTTAAAGTTAAAAGAAAATAAATACAATAATTTAGTTGTTATAAAATCAACTGTTCTTCCTGGTACATGCAGATCTTTAGAAAAAAAATATGGTATTAAAATAGTTCATAATCCAGAATTTTTAACAGAAAGAACTGCTTTTGAAGATTTTCATAATCAACAGCATATTGTTCTTGGGTTTAATTCCAAAATTGACAAATCAATAGTTAGTCTTTATAAAAAAACTTATCCAGATGCAAAGATATCAATTTGTACATCTGATGAATCTGAGTCTATGAAAATGTTTTGTAATACATTTTATGCTGTAAAAATACAAATATTTAATGAATTTTATTTATTATGTAAAACATTAAATATTGATTTTAATAATGTTAAAGATCTTATGTTAAAAAATGGATGGATAAATCCAATGCATACAAATATTCCTGGTCCAGATGGAAGCCTGAGCTATGGTGGTCATTGTTTTCCAAAAGATACTAGTGCATTACTAGAGCAAATGATAAAACTAAATACACCAAATGAGGTATTATCTGGCTGTGTATTAGAACGAAATAAGATGAGAAAAGATTAATGAAAAAAAAAGTAATAGTAACTGGTGGCGCAGGATTTATAGGCCACCATCTGGTATCTAGATTAAATAATCTAGGATATCAAATTTTAATATTAGATAATTTATCTACTGGTTTTGAAAAAAATATACCATTAAGTGAAAATATTTTTTTTCAAAATCTGGATATTAGATCTTGTTTATCTTCAGTATTTTCTGATTTTAAACCAGAAATTGTTTTTCATTTAGCAGCAAGACCAAGTGTTCCTTTCTCTGTTGCAAATCCAATCTTATCAAATGATATAAACATATATGGAACTTTAAATTTATTAGATGTTTCATTAAAAAATAATGTTAAAAGATTTATATTCTCATCATCCTCATCTGTTTACGGAGGAACTAGTGGCAATCCATCCTCTGAAATAGATTCTCCAAATCCACAGTCACCTTATGCCCTTCAGAAACTAGTTGGAGAAGAGTATTGTAAGTTATTTGTAAAGTACGGTTTGGATACTTGTAGTCTAAGATACTTTAATGTTTTTGGCAAAGATCAGGATCCAAACTCTGCATATGCTGCCGTAATTGCTTCATTCTTGAAACATAAAAAAGAAAACTCTATACCAACTATATATGGTGATGGAGAGCAAAAAAGAGATTTTTGCTATGTAGATAATGTTGTTTTAGCAAATTTAGCTGCAGCTACAAGAACAGCTCCAATTAATGGTGAATCTTTTAATATTGGATGTGGCACAAACATATCCATAAATAATGTTGCAAAATATTTTGATTTTAAAAAAATTAATTATCTAGATGAAAGACCTGGAGATGTAAAAGTTTCTTTATCGGATATATCAAAAGCACAAGCTTTACTTGGTTATTTTCCAAAAGTAGATTTTGAGTCTGGAATAAAAGATTTAATCTAATTAAGTAAAATACAAAAGAGGAAAATATGTTAACAGCAGTTATAACAGGAGTTGCTGGACAAGATGGCTCTTATCTATCTGAATATTTATTATCATTAGGATATAAGGTCATTGGTATTGCCAGAAGAAAAAGTACAAAAAATGATTTAGATAATTTAACAAATATTATTAATAATAGTAATTTTAAATTGGTAAATGGTGATATTACTGATTCTACATTTATTTGCAGAATTTTGCATCATTATAAGCCACATGAATGGTATAACTTGGCCGCGATGTCTCATGTTGGTCAATCTTTTTTTGAGCCTGCTTATTCTTTTCAAGTTAATGCGGAATCTGTTATCAACCAGCTAGAGTTAATTAGAAATATATCTCCATATACTAGATATTATCAGGCATCTACCTCTGAGCTTTTTGGACACTCTACATGCCCAAAAAATGGATTTAATGAAGAGTCTATTATGAAGCCAATGTCTCCATATGCTATTTCAAAATTAGCTGCGTATTGGTCTGTTATTAACTATAGAAAATCTTATAATTTATTTACTTGTAATGGAATTTTACATAATCACAGTTCACCAAGAAGAGGTTTAGATTTTGCAACTAGGAAGATAACAAATGGTGCTGCTAAAATAAAGCTTGGTATTGAGAAAAAGATAAAAATGGGAAATCTGAATGCATTTAGAGATGAGGGTCATGCTAAAGATTATTGCAAGGCAATGCATTTGATGCTTCAACAAGAGGAGCCGGATGATTTCATCATAGCCACCGGATCAGGAGCTACAATAGAAGACATGTTAAGACACGTTTGTTTTATTGCAGGCTTAAATTTTGAAGAAGTTTATGAACAAGATCAGAAATTTATGAGGCCATCAGATGTGCCTTATCTTCTTGGTAATTCTGAGAAAGCTAATAAGAAGCTAGGATGGAAACCAGAATATGACTGGAAAAAATTATTAGAAGATATGTATCAACATGATTTATTATCATTATCTTAATATAATAAATTAAAAGATGACTATGAAAGATGTTAATCTTTTAGCGTTTAATTACGGTTATGGCAGCTTTACCAATGGGCCGGGAATAAGCTGCTGGAATTTTACAAAATTTTGCAATATTAAATTTAATATTTTTATAAAATTAAAAACAGATATCATAAATGATAATGTTAAAAATATTAAAGAATACAATAATAATAAAACAAATTACGTCCACTGGTGGAGTGGCCTAACAGAAGAGTTTTTTAATGTAGTAAAAAAAGAAAAGAAACAAGGTAAAAAAATTATCTTAGGCCCCAATTTATTTGATGGATCAAATCCAGATCAAGAAATAAAAATCTGCAAAGAAATACAGCCAGATTTAATCTTAGTTGTTAATAAAGAAATTAAATACAAATTAAAAAAATACTTAAATTATAAAATTGAAGATTTTATGACCGGGCCAGATTACGATCTATGGGTACCACCAAAAGACAAATACATAAATAAAATATTATGGAAGGGAAACACCTCCCACGAATCCAAAGATATCTCTACAGCATTAGAACTAAGAAAAAAAATTGTTGACAAGATGGAATTTATAGGATACCCTTATCCATATAGATACATGGAACATGTTAGGGAGGCAAGTGGATACGCTGGTTTTGTATGTACTAGCTTGTCGGAAACTAAATCTGAGGCTGTGCTTGAGCAGCTGGCTGCAGGAGTCCCCGTAATAACTCACCCTAAGGTATTTATGATGGGTTTGCATTATAAGACGGGTATTATTGTTAATAAGAATGTTGAGGAATTTGCCCAAGCCGCCCTACTTCTATTAGAGTCCGAATCTTTAAGATCGGACCTCTCTATTGGCGCTAGGGAATTTGTTCTTCAAAATTTTAAGAAAGAAACATTATCAGATTATTACTTATGGTTGCTAAATGAATGTTGATGTAATTATTCCAATTTTTAATCAGTCTAAATATTTAGAGTTTGCTTTAGACAGCTCCCTGCGCCAAGGTATCTTAAGAAAGAATATCTATTTGATAGATGATTGTTCTTCTGATTTGCCTGATAAGATTGCTGCAAAATATAAAATTAATTACTTGAAAACAGAAAAAAATTCAGGCCCAGCGGCAGCAAGAAATTTGGGAATCAAAAGTAGTTCCTCAGAGTTTATTGCGTTTCTAGATGCAGATGATGCAATGTTACCTGGCAGAATCTTATCTAGTTTGAGTTCAATTTTAGAGACTGGTGCTGCGATGGTTTGTGGCAACTATAGATTTTGGGTAAATAGAGCTGCAATTACTGCTCCATTTTATAAGAGAGAAGTTGAGATTTCATATCAAAATATGATAAACAACAACTATGTTGCATCAGGCTCAGTTTTACTCAAAAGAGATATTCTTAATGATATAGGTTTATTTAACGAAGAATATCTTTTAGCAGAAGATTATGATCTTTGGCTAAGGGTTGTTGAGAAGCATAAAATCAACTATATTCATGAGCCACTTTATTTATATAATAGAGATACAATTAATAAAAATTCTTTAACATCTAATCCAAATAATCTTCAGCTATTACTTGATAACGTAAAAAAAATAAAAGAAGAATCTTTAAATAGAAGAAAGTAATGGAAAATATTGCAATAGTTACATATCCATTTATTTCTGGATTATATTATCTTGCTGAGTCTTTTAAGTTCCAGCAGGAGTCTCTAGGTAACAAAGTTTATTTTATTCCTAAAAAAAGTTTTGTTCTTTCTAATAATAAATGGGTTGGTATTTTTAAATATGAGCTAAAAAACTTTTTAGACTTCAAGCAAGAAGATTCATATAGTTTGCAAATGATAAGTTATTTGAAGAAATTAAATATTAAAAAGGTATTCTCATTTGAAACCTTCATGAGGGATTCGGCATGGGTAGATTCTCTAAATGCATTAGGAATAAAAGTTATAGATATTCCTATGCCAGAATGGTCCTTAAAAACAGAGCTATATGCTGGTAGATATAATAAATTTTTTGAAGTTTACTGTCTTACAAGCCAATCTTTTTCTTTATTTAAAGATTTTTCTAAGGCAAAAAAAATTACATGGGATTTCTGCCCAGATGTTAAACAAGTTTCTAAGGCTAAAAATGATATATTAACTTTTTATCATCCTGGATCTGTTTCTGAACAAAATCAAAAAAATACTCCAGCTGTAATTAAAGCTCTTTCATTAGTTAAGGCTCAGAATATTAGGTTATTAATTTCTGGTAGCACCGGCTCAGAAATAACGGATAGCAGGATCAAATTTCTTGGCAGAAAAATTTCTAGACATGAAATCTATGATGCTTATAATAAAGCGGATTGTACCATATCCCCCTCCACAAGAGAGGGATTGGGCATGTGTTTCTTTGAGGCAAAAAAATTTGGGTGTAACATCATAACATCTGATGTAGAACCAATGATAGAGCATTCTAAGCACTTGTGCAAAATTTCTGGGTATAATCAATCTGAATCATTAATTCCATTTGCAGTTATAGAGCCACCTGCAATTGCAGAACAAATCAATAAATACTATGAGGACTTTTATGGAACAAAGTAAAACACAACAAGACATAGCTGAAGAAAATACAAAGTTAGCATCTGCATTAAATAAGACTTCCCTAGATGCTGCTACTTTACAAAAATTAAGAGGAAGGATAGATAAAAAAGCGGAGGAAGAAATGCCAAAGGTTGTTGCGAAAAGAAGTGTTGCCATTGAAATGGCAGTAATTGGTGTCGGTCAGGCTGGCTCCAGAATTGCAGAGGTCTTTCACAAATTAGGATACGATGCTGGTGTAATCAATACATCATCTCAAGATCTTGAGTACATAGATGTGCTTCCAACTAACAAGCTTTTGCTGAAAGGAACACTGGGAGGGACAGGAAAGGATTTAGACCTTGGAAGGGAAATCTTCTCCTCAAATGTTGGTGAAATTTCAGAATTCTCAAGAAGAATTACAGAAGGAAACAACATGGTCTACCTTGCTGCATCAGGTGGCGGTGGTACTGGTTCGTCCTCTGTTGAGGTCATGGTTCCAATGCTATACGAGCTAGGCACTCCTGTTGGAGTAATCTATGTGTTGCCCAAGGCAACTGAAGATGCCCAGTCTAAGAAGAACTCGCTAGAGACTCTAGCTAGACTTGCGAAAATGTCTTCTGCAAATATAATTGACTCACTAGTCGTTGTTGATAACGCTAGAATAGAAGCTATTTATGCAAATCTATCACAATCAAAATTTTGGGAAGCTTCAAATAGAGCAATTGTTGAACCAATTAATGTTTTCAATCATCTAACCTCTAGACCTTCAAGATTTACTTCTTTGGACCCCAGTGATTTTGGAAAGATAATCTCTGCAGGAGATTGCTCTGTATATGGAGTCATTGAGGTAGAAGATTATATGAGTGAAACTGCTTTGGCTGAATCAGTAATAGACAGTCTTGGCTCCAATATGTTGGCAGAAGGATTTGATCTAGCCCAGACAAGGGTGGGCGGTGTCATTATCACTGGCTCCAAAGAAGTTTTGGACAAGCTTCCTGCTATAAATATTAATTATTGTTTTCACATGATTTCAGAGCAGACTAAGGGTGCTTCGATTTTCCAAGGCATTTATGATGTTGATTCTGACTCTGATTCAATAAAAATATATAGCTGGTTCGCTGGCCTAGGACTTCCAAAGTCAAGAATTGAAACATTAAAGGAAGAAAGCAAGGCTCAATCTGCCATATCCTCTCAAAAGGACAAGGATAGAGCATCTTCTATGAGTATGTCTCTCGAGAGTGAAGCCGTTGCAAACGTAGCCAGTGAAATTCACAAAAAGATTCAAAGAAAAAACTCTGGCTTCAATAGACTTCAGGTAACAGGTGGTGCTCAAAATTCCTTGATTGACATGAGAAGAAAGCGCTAGAATAGTTGTCACAAAAATAATTTCTGTTTATATTTATGTAAATATGAATAGGAATTATGCTAACACTAAAAATTTATAATACATTTGTAAAAATTGAAGGCCAATTAAGTTTAGATTTAATTGGTAAATTAGACTCACAGCTAAGTTATAGCCACCCTGGTTACCAGTTTATGTCTGGTGCCAGAGGTGGCTATGGCCTTTCTGGAAAGACCGGAGGATGGGACGGAAGAGTTAGACTCTTTAATCAATCTCAGAAATTCCCAGTAGGTCTTTTAGCCAGAGTAAAGAGGCTTCTGGATGAAGAAAATATTACGTATAGCTTAGAAGATAACAGGCCAATACTAAATTATGGATCACCATTAACCTTAGATACTTCTAAGTTTGAAATAAGAGATTACCAAAGAGCTGCTTTAAATGCAGCAAAAAAGAATAGCTCGGGAATTATACGTGTTGCCACAGGTGGTGGAAAAAGCTTAATTATTGCAAGCTTAGCTGCTCAATATAATATTCCAACTGTAATTTACGTAATTGGTATTGAGTTATTATATCAAATGAAAGATACGATTGAATCGGCATATGGAGTGAGGTGTGGGATTGTTGGTGGAGGTGTTTGTGAATTAGATCACCAAATTACCATAATGACTATTTGGTCTGCAGCTGCAGCTTATGACAAACAAGCAAAGGTAGATGAAACAGACTTTTCTCAGGATAAAGAATCTTCTTTAAAATCTACTTCAAAAGTTGAAGTTAGAAAGAAAGTTGAGTCTGCTCAGTTATTTATATTTGATGAATGCCAATATGCTGCATCGGAAACCTTGCAGTTTATTCACAAGGTTAGTATTTCAGCTAAACATAGATTTTTGTTATCTGGAACTCCATGGAGAGATACTGGTGATGACATTCTGATAGAGGCTGTAGCTGGTGAAAAAATTTATGATTTAAATGCAACAAGACTAATTAATCTTGGATTTTTAATTCCACCAGAAATTCATTTTCTTAATGTGCCAGTGGTCAGAAATGTTGGAAGCAATTATCATCAAGTTTATACAAATTATGTTGTTGATAATGATGATAGGAATAATCTAATTATTAAATCAGCTAAAAAGTTAATAAATTCTGGAAAAAAATTACTTATTTTAGTAGTTAGAGTAAACCATGGTAAGAAGATAATGCAGCTTTTAGCAGAAGCTGGAGTTAACGCAAGATTTCTTGATGGCGCAAAATCTACCAAAAATAGATTGGAGACAATTCAAGACATGAAAGACGGAAAGTTAGAGGTATTAGTTGCCTCTAAAATATTTGATCAAGGAGTTGATATTCCAGAGCTAGATGCCTTAATTCTAGCAGGCTCTGGTAAGTCTAGTGGAAGAGCGCTTCAGAGAATAGGCAGAGTTATTAGATTGTCCAAAGGAAAGAACAAAGCAGTAATTGTAGATTTTTATGACAACTGTAAGTATTTAAAAGATCATTCAGAATCTAGGATTAAGATCTATGAAAGTGAACCTGGATTCAAAATTATTTTGCCTAAAAAAGATATACTAACCTATCCAGATCGCAAGCCAGTAAAGTGGATTTAAAAAAAGAATAAAGATGAATTGTAAATATGGCTAATCTGCTCCCTAGGAGCTGAAATGTCAATAATAACTGATGCCATAGCTTCTTCTTTTGAAGAAGATATAAAAAAAATTAATAAAGAAAAAGATGAAGCTTATTCTGAGAGGAACAAGTTAGTTGCACTTATTTCTAAACTATTCCCTTCATGCTTGGGTAGGCATGAAGTTAGCGACTTATCATGGGATAAAGAGTGGATGAATATAGTTTACGTTCATT
The DNA here is from genome assembly GCA_009699505.1 of Actinomycetota bacterium. Taxonomy (GTDB): domain Bacteria; phylum Actinomycetota; class Thermoleophilia; order Solirubrobacterales; family Solirubrobacteraceae; genus Patulibacter. Next base: position 15,104 of record WLOB01000045.1, read on the forward strand.
TGTCAACTGGACAATGTTCATGGCATATTCATGACTCTGAGCTATCTTTATTTTCTCATTTAAACTTTGATGCTACCATAAAGTGGGATGGCCACTCTACAGAAGAGAAATACGATAGAATTAAAAATTATAATATTATAAATTTTTATCTTAAAAATAATACTCGTATGGAGTAGTAAATGACTCAAGAAGAATTTTATCAAAAAATTCCAGATTGGATTGGTCATGAAAAATCCAGATGGAATCACATTACACTTATGGCTTACTTCTGTCACAAGTATGAAGTAAAAAATAAAACCAAATTTAGACTAGTAAGATGGAAAGCTGATCCAGGAAAGGGTAAAGAGAGTCGAGATTTTTCTAAGCTAGTATCATTATTCCTTCCAGAAAACTATGAAACATTGACCTCTGAAGACCAGTCTAAAGCAAAGTTGGAAACAACTCAAAAAATATTTAATTATATAAATTGGATGTTTGATTATAAGTTTAGGAGTGGTGAAAAGTCAGTAACAGGTACGCAATTATTTTTAATGCCAGCCATGATAAATGAATTTGAAAGAATGTATGAATCATTTCTAAAAAAGAATTCTAAAAAAGATAAAATGGATATTTTCCTAGACAAAGTTAAAAAAGAATATCCTGAAATATTGGATAGGCATCAGATAGATGAGGTTACTGATTTAAAAATACTGGAAAAATATATTCAAAATTATAACCTTAAACCTGAATCCCTAGAAAGTATAATTATAAAAATAGCAAAAACAATGGAGATTATATAATGTCTAAAAATGAATTAATTGGGAATAACGTATCTTTCTATTTGGATGGTGGATGGCAAATATCTGGCATTGTTGCAGGACAAGAATCTGATAAAATCATTCTAGATAAAGATGGTGAGCTTTTTTTATTGTTTAAAAACAAAGTTAGTTTCTTCAAAATTAATAAAGAAGATAAATTTGTTGAAGAACAAGATTTTGAAGAAATAGATGAGGATATCCCTGTAAAGACAAAAAAGAAAAATACTATTACAGAGGAGTTTTTTCCAGAAAATGGAATTTCTTATTCTGAAACATTTATGAATATTCCAAGATCTTTGCTTGGAGTAAACGAAACTGATGATGATTTATCAGTTTCCTTTAAAGAAACTAGTGCAAATAGTCTTAACTTTAAGGTAGAAGATGATTCCTGATAATAAAGTCTCTAGAGAAAAAGAAAAAATATATAATGAATGCTCTTGCAAGAACGGGTCTTGTATCAGTTGTCAGAAAAAATCATCCAGAATAGATAGATATGCTATAGCTGGTATTCCAACGATATATTGGTCTAGTTCTTTTAAGGATTTTATTGGAGATCCTAATTTTGCAAATATATTTAGAGATAAGTTAAAAGATATCAATAATATATATGATAATGGAATCTCCATGATTTTAGTTGGATCACTTGGGGTTGGAAAAACTTATAGCATCTG
>WLOB01000450.1 GCA_009699505.1 Actinomycetota bacterium
CCGGACCGGTCCGCGGCGGACAGCTCGTCGAAGCCGCCGACGAGCTGCTCGTCGATCAGGATCTGCGGGAACGTCATCATCCCCGTCTTCTGCGCGAGCTCCGCACGGGTCTCGGGGTCGCGGCCGAGGTTGACCTCCTCGTACGGGAGGCCCCGCTTGTCGAGCAGCGCCTTGGCGCGGACGCAGAAGGGGCAGGCGTTCGTGGTGTAGACCGTGATCGAACTCATGACTTCACAAAGTATAGTAGGCCCGTGAGCGGCACGCGAGTGAGCACGGAGGCGGTCGTGCTCCGCTCCATGCGCTACGGCGAGGCCGACCGGATCCTGCACGCGATCACCCCGGAGCACGGGCGTATCGGTGCCGTGGCGCGGGGTGCGCGGCGGCCGAGGAGCAAGCTGGGCGGCCGCCTCGAGCCGCTGGCCGTCGTCCGCCTCGAGCTCCTCCGCGGTCGCAGCGACCTGCACACCGTCGTCGGCGCCGACACCGTCGTCGTGCACCACCGCATCCTCACGAGCCACGCGGCGCTGACCCACGCCCAGCGCGCCTGCCACGTCGTCGACCGCACCGCCGCGCCCGACGAGCCCGCCGAGCGGGTCCACGGCCTCGTCCGCACGCTGCTGGCCCTGCTCGACGCCCGTCCCGACGAGGCGCACGAGGGGCTGCAGCAGGCGTTCCGGCTCAAGCTCCTCTACGCCCTGGGCGTGCCGCCGGCGCTCGGCGCGTGCGTGCACTGCGGCCGCAGCGAGCACCTCGTGGGGTTCGACGCGGCCGGCGGCGGCGTGGTCTGCGCGAGCCACCAGGCCGCCGCGCCCGGCATCGCCGCGGAGTCGCTGTCGTTCATGGTCGAGGCGCTCGGCGTCCCGCTCGCGGCCGCCCCGGCGCTCGACGAGCGCCCGGCCCGCCAGGTCGCCCGCGCCTTCGAGGGGATCGCGATGCACCACCTCGGCGTCGACCTGCGGGCCCGCGACGACTGAGGGCCGGGCGGCCGGGACGACGTCGGACCGGGGGCGGCGGCCGCCCCGGCGGGCGATCGTCCCCCGCGAGCGGCCGGCCACGGCGCGCCGGGCGCCCCGACTTCGTGGCGTCCCCGGTTCCGGGACCCGGGGGTGCGAAGATGGAGGGCGATGTCCGCCGTCGTCCCCTCCTCGAGCCTCGGCGACCCGCACGCCCGGCGCCGCGCCTTCGAGGACGCGTTCCTCGCGCCCGTCGCGGCCCGCACGTGGCCGACCGGCCGGGCCGCCGAGGAGCAGGACGACCCGCTCCGCACGCCGCTCCAGCGCGACCGCGACCGCGTCGTGCACTCCAAGGCGTTCCGGCGGCTGAAGCACAAGACGCAGGTGTTCCTGGCGCCCGAGGGCGACCACTACCGCACCCGCCTGACCCACACGCTCGAGGTCACCGGCATCGCGCGCACCGTCGCCCGCGCGCTCGAGCTCAACGAGGACCTCGTCGAGGCGATCGGCCTGGCGCACGACCTGGGGCACGCGCCGTTCGGGCACATCGGCGAGGACGCGCTCGACGCGTGCCTGCGGCCCCACGGCCGGCGCTTCCGGCACTGGGAGCACTCCGTCCGCATCATCACGACGCTCGAGGACGCGCCGAGCACCGTCCGGGACGTCGGCGGCCGCGCGCTGAACCTCTGCGCCGACGTCGTCGACGGGGTCGCCGGCCACTCGGGCCGCTCGCCCATGCCGCGCACCCTCGAGGGCCGGATCGTCCGCATCGTCGACCGGATCGCGTACCTCAACCACGACATCGACGACGCGATCCGGGCGGGCGTCCTGCGCGAGCGCGACCTGCCCGCCGGGCCGATCGGCGAGCTCGGCCCCACGCCGTCCCGGCGCATCGACCGCCTGGTGCTCGACCTCGTCGAGACCTCCCGGGCGACGGGCGACATCGCGCAGGGCGCGGCGGCCGGCGAGGCGATGGACGCCCTGCGCAGCTGGATGTTCGAGCACGTCTACCTCGCCCCGGCCGCGCAGGCCGAACACCGCCGCGCGCACGAGCTCGTCCGGCGGCTGTTCGAGCACCACCTCGAGACCGCGGCCGGCGACGTCGGCGCGGCCCCCGTCGCGGCGCGGCTGCCGCTCGGGCTGGCCGACGGGGGATGGGACCAGTACCACGTGCAGCGCGAGGCGGACCCCGACGCGGACGACCTCCAGCGCGCGACGGACTGGGTCGCCGGCATGACCGACCGCTACGCCCTGCGCGCGTACGCGGACCTCGTGATCCCGCGCGTCCACGCGGGGTAGGGCAGGCACCCGGTGGCGCGCATCGCCGAGGAGGACATCGACCGCGTCCGCGACGCCACCGACTTCGCGGCGCTCGTCGAGCAGCGCTGCGAGCTGCAGCGCGCCGGCGTGGGCAGCTACATGTGCCTCTGTCCGTTCCACGACGAGCGCACGCCGTCCATGTCGATCAAGCCGGACGACAAGCTCTTCCACTGCTTCGGCTGCGGCGAGGGCGGCAACATCTTCAAGTGGGTGGAGCTGACGGAGGGCGTCGACTTCACCGGGGCCGTCGAGCTGCTCGCGGACCGCGCCGGGATCCAGCTCAAGACGCCGGACGAGGATCCCGAGACCGCCGCCCGGCGCGCCCGGGAGAAGCGGCTGCTCGAGCTCCTGGACCGCACGTCGCGGTTCTACGAGCGTCAGCTCTGGGAGTCGCAGGAGGGCGCGGACGCGCGGCGCGAGCTGCAGCGCCGCGGGCTGGACCCCGACCTGCTGCGCGCCTTCCGGGTCGGGTACGCGCCGCGGCGCGGCAACCCCGTCCTGCAGGGGTCGATGTCGGCCGGCTACGCGGTCGACGAGCTCCTCGCCGCCGGCGCCGTGCAGCGCGGCCGCGACGGCCGGGACGACCTCTACGACCGCTTCCGGCGACGGATCATGTTCCCGCTGTCGGACCGCCGCGGGCGGATCCTCGGCTTCGGCGGCCGGGCGCTGGACCCGGACCAGAAGCCGAAGTACATCAACAGCTCCGACGGGGTCGTCTACCGCAAGGGCCGCCACCTCTTCGCGGCGCACATCGCCCGCAAGCAGGCTGCGCGCACCGGCGAGGTCATCCTCTGCGAGGGCTACACCGACGTCATCGCCCTGCACCAGTCCGGCCTGACGAACGCGGTCGGCCTGATGGGCACGGCGCTGACCCCGGAGCAGATCGCCGCGCTGGGCAAGCTCGCGCCGTCCGTCATCCTCGCGCTCGACGCCGACCGCGCCGGTCGTGAGGCGATGCTCCGCGCCGCGCAGCTCGCCGCGGGATCGGGCCTGAAGCTCCGCGTCGTCCTCATGCCGGACGGGATGGACCCCGCCGACCTGCTGCTCAAGCGCGGGCCCGAGGCGCTCACCCGCGCGTTCGCGGAACCGATGGCGCTCGGCCGCTTCCACGTCGGGCACGTCCTGGACGGGTCGGACCTCACGACGTCCGAGGGCAAGGACCGCGCAATCGAGGAGCTGCGGCCCGTCTTCGCGCAGCAGCCCCCGGGCGTCCTGCACATGGAGCTCATGCAGCTCGCCGCCGGGCGCCTGCGCCTGGATCCCGCGGCGCTGCAGGCGTTCCTCGAGAACGCGGCGCCGGCGCCCCGCGGCCGTCCC
>WLOB01000451.1 GCA_009699505.1 Actinomycetota bacterium
GCGGACGGCTCGTCGGTCCCGCGGCCCCAGAGCCGCTCGGCGTCCGACCCCCCGCCGGGAGCCGACGGCCCGTCGGGACCGTCCCCCGGGGACGCGGGCCGGCCGAACGCCGACGACCCGTCGCCGGTCGACGGGGTGGGGTCGGCCGAGCCGATGGGCGCCTCGGACGCGTCCCACCGCCGCACGCCGGGCTCCGGCGCGGGCGCGGCGAGGTCAGGAGCACCCGCGCCACCGGTCTGCATCTGCTGCGCCGCCTGCCACAGCTCGGCGGTGTCGCGGCCCGACAGGGTGCGGTAGGCGACCGCGAGCGGGGCGATGTACCCCGCGACCACGACGAGGCTGAAGGCGGTGGAGAAGATCGCGTAGGGCACGATCGCCACGACGCCGACCGCGTCGCTCAGGGACGCGGCGCCGACGACGAGGAGCTGCAGGACGAGGCTGACGACGACGGACACCACCGAGACCACGATCGTCACGAGGAGGAGCACGCCGGCGAGCGACCAGAAGCGGCCCTTCGAGAGCCGCCAGGCCCGCCGGTACGCGTCCACGCCCGCGTGCTCGCTGAGGTGCACGAACGGCCACAGGAACACGCGCACGCCGGCCCACACCAGGAGGAGGAAGCCCGCGATCCCGACGAGGATCGCCAGCGGACCGGCCACGGCCGCGACGATCGCCACGACGGCCACGACCGCGACGAACGCGACGGCCGCCAGCAGGTAGAAGAGGAGCCCGAGACCGAAGAGCTTCGGCGTCTCGCGTAGCGCGTCGCGCATCGCGGGGCGGAGCTTCAGGTGCTCCTTGCCCTCGAGCGCCCGGTCGGCCCCGCGGACCACGGAGACGATGGACGCGAGGAAGAACCACAGGTAGACGATCGCGCCGAGCACGACGAGGATCACGAGCGTCGTCGTCTGCCCGCTGGTGAAGTCCGACACGTCGCGCGTGACGAGCTCGCTGTCGCCGAGCAGCGTGGACTCCCGCACGACCTCGCGGGTCGTCGCCACGTCGCCGATCAGCACGAGGCCGATCACGACGAGGACGCCGACCCAGAGCAGCGGGATCAGCTGGAGGACGAGCTGCGGCAGCAGCAGCGCGCGTGGATGACGGCGCAGCAGGGCGAACCCGCGGTCCAGCGTGATGCCGACCGGTAGGGGTGACTGCTGCTCAGCGGTGCTCACGACGGGGGACCTCCACACGGGTTGGCCCGCCGGACCCTAGCCGAGCGGTCGGCGCGCGGCGAATCGTCCGCCGCCGCCCCGCGTGGGCACCCCGGCGGCGTGCGTCCGCAGGTGGCCCCCGGCGTCGCCCGCGGGCGCCGCCGGAGGGCCCTCAGTCCTCGTCGTGCTCGACCTCTTCGACGTCCGGCATCTCGACCGGGGGCGGCCGGAACTGGACGAGCGCCGTGGTGCGGGTGCCGGTGTAGGGCACGAGCTCGTTGCGGCGGCGCAGCTTGTCGATCTCGGTCTGCATCTCGGCGCGCAGCGTGTCGCGCATCTCGACGGTCTCGCGCTGGAGCTGCACGAGGCGCTCGGCCGCCTGCGCGTAGCGGCGCTTCTCCCGCTCGAGCTCGACCTCGAGCGCCAGCACCCGCTCGACCCCGGCCAGGTTCAGGCCCAGGTCGTTCGTCATCTGCTGGATCCGCCGCAGGCGCTCGACGTCGCTGTGGCTGTAGAGCCGCGTGCCCTTCGGCGAGCGCTTCGGCTCGATCAACCCGCGCTGCTCGTACATCCGCAGCGTCTGGGGGTGCATCTCGGCCAGCTCCGCGGCGACCGAGATCATGAAGACGCCGCGGTCCGCGTCGACCTCGATGCTCGTCGAGGTCGACACGCGCACCGACGCGCCGACGCGGCCCGCGCCGCGGGGCTTCGCCGGGCGCCCGGCGCGGTCCTCGCTGCCCTGGCCCACGTCGCTCACTCCTCGGCGAACAGCCGGTCGCGGGCGGCGGAGGGGAACAGCGCGCCGAACTGCTCGGCGGCGTCGCGCTGCTCGTCCGTGGACGGCTGGGGCACCTCGATGACGAAGCGGTAGCGGATGTCCCCGCGACCGCCGCCGCCGAGCCGCGGCGGCCCCTCGCCGCGCAGGCGCTGGAGGGTCCCGTGCTTCGTGCCCGGGGCCACCCGCAGGCGCTTGCGCCCGTCGAGCGTCGGGACCTCGACGTCCGCGCCCTGGACCGCCTCGGCGATCGAGAGCGGGACGGTGACCTCGACGTCGTCGCCGTGGCGCTCGAAGACCTCGGACGCCGGCACGTGCGTGATCACGAACAGGTCGCCGGGCGGCCCGCCGTTGCGGCCCGCCTGCCCCTTGCCGGCGAGGCGGACCCGGGAGCCCTCCTTGACGCCCGGGGGCACGTTCACGCGGTAGCGCTTCGTCGTGTGGACCGCGCCCTCGCCCGCGCAGGTCGGGCAGGGGTCCTCGATGATCGTGCCCGCGCCGTGGCAGCGCGAGCAGGGCTGGCTGATCGAGAAGAGGCCCTGACCCTGGGACTCGACGCCCCGGCCCTGGCACCGCGGGCAGACGATCGGGCTCGTGCCCGGCTTCGCGCCCGTGCCGGCACAGGTGCCGCACGGCGAGGCCGTGCGGACGCTCAGCGGCACCTGCGCGCCGTCGATCGCCTGGCGGAACGACAGCGTGACCTCGGCCTCGACGTCGCGCCCGCGCTGCTGCGCGGACCCTGGGCGGCCGGTCGTGCCGGTGCGGCTCTGACGACCGGTCCGGCCGCCGAAGACGTTGCCCAGCAGGTCGCCGATGCCCGAGTCGCCGAAGTCGAAGCCGGCGCCGCCGGTCGAGAACGCGCCGCCCAGGCCGCCGAACGCCCGCGCCTTGTCGTACTCCTTGCGCTTGTCCGCGTCCGAGAGCACGTCGTGCGCGGCCGAGACCTGCTTGAAGCGCTCCTCCGCGGCGGTGTCGCCCGGGTTGCGGTCGGGGTGGTACTCCCGGGCGAGCTTGCGGTACGCCTTCTTGATCTCGTCCGGGGTCGCCTTCTTGTCGACCCCGAGGACCGCGTAGAGGTCGGGTCCGTTGTCCTGTCGCGTCGACATTCAGCTCCGCTCCGTTCCCGGGCGACGGGTCACCCCGCCACCACGACCTTCGCGGCCCGCAGGACGTCCTCGCCCCGACGGTAGCCCGCCTGGTAGACCGCCAGGATGGTGCCCGACGGCGTGCCCTCGGGCGCGGGCTGCTGGGTCAGCGCCTCGTGGGCGTGGGGGTCGAACTGCTCGCCCGTCGGGTCGTACGCCTCGATCCCCGCCTGCGAGAGCGCGGCGTGGATCTCGCGGTGGACGATGCGCAGGCCCTCGACGAGCTGGCCGTCACCGGAGGTCGCACCCTCGGTGCGGGCGGGGTCGGAATCCACGTGCGCGAGCGCGCGGTCGAGGTTGTCGAGCGCCGGCAGCAGCTCCTTGGCGAGCCGGGAGATGCCGCGGGCCTCGCCCGCCGCGGCGTCGCGGCGGGCGCGCTTGCGCACGTTGTCGAGCTCGGCCACGGACCGCACGTAGCGGTCCTTCCAGTCGGGCTCGTCCGGGGCCGGCTCGGCGACGGCCCCGGATTCGTCCTCGTCGGGGTCGTCCTCCGAGCCGTCGTCCCC
>WLOB01000452.1 GCA_009699505.1 Actinomycetota bacterium
ACCGCCACCGACGTCGTCTACGGCGAGCTGGGTGGGGCGATCGTCCTGATCCGCCGGTCCGATGCCGAGGAGCTCGCGGCGGTGCGGGAGGCCGTCCACGCGTCGACCACGTGGGGCGACCTGCGCACGCGGCTCCCGCCGGCGCGGTCCGCCCAGCTCGCTGAGGCCTTCGGTGACGACGAGGACCGGCCGGCGGACGGTGTCGCGCTGGCCGACGTGCCCGTGCCGGGGTGGGACGACGCGGACTGGCCCGAGTCCCCTGCGCAGTCGATGCTCGAGTGGGTGCCCGAGGACGTGCAGCAGCTCGGCACGGAGGTGTCGACGCGGCTGAGCGGCGAGCACCTCGAGCTCGCGCCCGAGCGGACTGCCGATGTCGTCGCCGCGATGCGGGCGGCGGGGTACGCGATGGAGCGCGACGACGCCCTCGTCGAGCGGGCTGCGTGGGGCTGATCGCGATGGCGCGTCCCGCACCGGTGTCCTTCGCCCCGCTGGCCCGCCCCCCGGCGGATCGCGCCCCGATGCCTTGCGTGCCCATGTCCCGAGGCGCGATGTCCCGCGACGGGATGTCCCGCACGCCCACGTCCCCCGACCCGATGGAGACCCTCCGATGACCACCCCGCTCGAGCGCCTCGAACTCGCCGCCGCCCGCGACCCGCTGACTTCCCGCCTCGGCGTCCTGGCGCGCGACGCCGACGACGTCGGCATGGCGGTGTTCCACTGGTACGACACGCCGCAGGACCTGCGCCGGTCGATCCTCGAGGACCACGCGTTCCCGAACGACGAGGATCGTCGCGAGCCCGAGGCGTGGGGACGCGTACGGCCGGATCTCGAGGCTCTGCTGTCCGCCGCGCCGACGCTCGACACCCCCACCCGGGAGGGCGTCAACGCCCTGACCGCGCCGTGGTTCACGCTCGACTGGTGGGGCACGTTCGACGAGCTCTGCACGGGCGACCACGAGACCGCCCGCGAGGTCCGCGAGCGCTACCGGGCGTCCGAGGACGTCGAGGACGACGGATCTCCGATCGCCGAGGAGGAGCAGGAGGACTTCGCGGCGTCGCTGGCGGAGACCTGGGCCTGACCGCCCGTCAGATCCACCGCGCCCCGCCCGACCCACCGGCGTGCACGAGCTCGTCTTCCACCTCCGCCGGCTGTCGGCCTGTCGCCTCGGGATCGGCGACGAGGACCCGACCGACCCGCGCATCCGGCAGCGTGCCGTGGCGCTCGAGTCGCTGGCCGAGCTGCTCGAGACCGACCCCGAGCTGGTCGCCCCGGCGGTCCGCACGACGATCGAGCGACACGTCATGGGGCCGATACCGGAGGATCCGTCCCCGCCGCTGGGCAGCCACGCCGAGCGGGTCCTCCTCGGCCACGGCTACGGGCACGAGACCTCGACGGTGACGCACCTGCGGCTCCTGGACCGGCTCGCCGCGGCGGTCCAGCGCGATGCGTGGGAGCTGGCCGAGGTGGTCGGGACGATCGACGTCGACGTGGACGACATGCTCGCCGCGATCGGCCTGCACCGCTGGGAGGTCGACGCGGCCATCGCCGGCGTCGAGCCGAGCGACGAGTACTTCGCCCGCCGGGCCGCGCTCTCCGAGGACCACCGCCGTGCCCTGCTGGACCGGTGCGACGGCGGGTCGCGTCACGACCCGCTCGGGTGATCCGGGGTCGCGCGACGAGGCGAGTGCGACCCTCATGGGGGAGACCGTTGTCGAACGCGCGCCACGGGGTGTCCGGGATCGACCGGGGTCCCGCGGCGCATGGAGACCGGTGTCGATCACCCGCCACGGGGTGTCCGGGATCGACCGGGGTCCCGCGACGCACGGAGACCGTTGTCGAACGCGCGCCACGGGGTGTCCGGGATCGACAGGGGTCCCGCCACGAGACGAGCCCGACGGACGACCTCCACCTCGTGCTTCTGGGGAAGGACGCCCGGCGCTCCTTGCGATGAGGGCGGTCCCGGAGGCAGGCACACCGGCCTGCCGTCCGGGCGTCGACGATCGCGTCCGGCGGACGCGAAGCCCAGAGCGTCCGCCGATGGTCACTCCGCCGGCCACCGCGCCTGCCACCGCTCGCCGAGCACGTCAGGATCGCCGTCCTCGCTCGCCGCCGCGTGCAGGTCGTCCGCGATATCGGCGATCTCGTTGGCGTGCTCCAGGCCGTCGAGCCAGCGCTCCGGAATCGCTTCGGCACCGAACATCATCCCGAGCAGGGCGCCGGCGATCGCGCCGGTCGAGTCGCTGTCGCCACCGTGGTTGACCGCGAGGAGCACGCCGTGCTCGAAGTCGCGGGCGAGCAGCGCGCAGGAGACGCCGATCGCCAGGGCCTCGTCGGCGACCCACCCTTCGCCGCGCGACTGGACGAGCTCGGCGCTCGGAGCGATGGCCTCCCCGAGCAGTCCGCGGGCACGGATCAGCGCCTCGCAGGTCTCGTCCGCGCCCTCCGCGTACCCGAGCTCCTCGGCGACGACCGCCACGGCGATCGACAGCGGAGCCCCGCCGCGCAGCAGCGCGATCAGCCCGGCGAACGCCCCGGCCGCGTAGCGACCGGTGGGGTGCCCGTGGGTGAGCGCGGCCGCGCGGTGCGCGAGCCCCATCGCGTCGTCCAGGTCCTCCACCATCAGCCCGACCGGCGCCACCCGCATCACGCCGCCGCAGCCCTTGCTCGAGTTGGTCGGCTCGTCGGGCGTCCCGGCCACGCTGCCCCGCATCGCGGCGATGCACGTCCGTCCCGGTCCCCGGCGGGCGTCGGGGCCGGCCAGCAGGCGCTCGACGGTGCTGCGGTCGCCGGGGTTCGGCCACCGCAGGCTCCGCTCGCCCTGCGTCCGCAGCCACCGGGCGTAGGCCTGGTCGAGCTGCCAGACGGCGTCTCCCGGGACGCCGCGCTCGGCGGCGCGGGTGAACGTGCGCAGCAGGGCCTCGGCGGTGAAGAGCGTCATCTGCGTGTCGTCGGTGATCGCCGAGTCGCGGCCGTAGGCGGGCGCGGGGTCGACGAGGCCGTCGGGACCGAAGCGCCGGCGGATCCTCCGCAGCGAGTCGTGCTCGATGCCGGCACCCAGGGCGTCGCCGATCGCGCCGCCCAGCAGGCAGCCGCGGAAGCGGTCCGCGGGGTCCAGGTCGACCGCGTGGGTCGACCGCAGCCGTCCGGCGTCCTCGGCGGCCGACGCCTGTCGCAGGTCCTTGTCGTCCCCGGCGGCCGAACCCTGTCGCCGGGCCTCGGCCTCGTCGGAGTCCGACACCCGCCACCCGCCATCCCATGATTCCACCGTCCCGCGCAGCGCCACGACCGCGACGTTGTCGCCCGCCCCGCCGTCGCACGCGGCGTCGATCAGGTCGTCGACGAGCCGCACCGCGGTGGGGCGCAGGGCGTCCTGCAGGTCCGGGTCGGCGGCGTGGCCGGCGAGGATCGCGAACATGGCGGCGTCGCGGATCGCGCCGGCGGGGTCGTCGACGAAGTCCGTCAGCCCGTCGCTGGCCAGCACGAGCCAGCCGTCCTTCGCGAGCGTCTCGTGGCCGTGGTCGACCGCCGCGCGGACGTCGTCCTCGTCCATCGGCCAGCCCAGGAACCGGTGCCGGGGC
>WLOB01000453.1 GCA_009699505.1 Actinomycetota bacterium
ATCGCCGGCGAGCGAGTCGGCATCGCGGAGCGCGCACTCGGACGTCGCCTCGTCGAGGCCGGACTCGCACATCCCACGGTGACCCCCCGGCCCGTCCCGTACGACGCCGTGACCGTCGTGATCCCGGTGCGGGACCGCCCGGCGGCGCTCGAGCGCTGCCTCGTCTCCGTGGGCGGCGACCACCCGATCGTCGTGGTCGACGACGGGTCCGTCGACCCGACGTCCGTCGCGCAGCTGAGTGCGCGGCACCATGCGACGCTCATCCGCCGACCGACGCCAGGCGGCCCGGCGGCGGCGCGCAACGCCGGCCTCGCCGCCGTCCGCACGCCGATCGTCGCGTTCGTCGACAGCGACTGTGAGCCCGTGCCCTACTGGCTCGAACAGATTCTCCCCCACCTCGACGATCCCGCCGTCGTCGCTGCCGCCCCGCGGGTCCGCGCGCGGACCGCGGGTCGGACACGCGCCGAGCGCTGGGCCGCCGAGTCGTGTCCTCTGGACATGGGGACCGCGCCCGCGGAGGTCCGGCCCGGTGGGTCCGTCCCCTACGTCCCCACTGCGGCCCTCGTGGTCCACCGCGGCCGTCTGCCGGAGACGTTCGACGAAGACCTCCGGTACGGCGAGGACGTCGACCTCGTCTGGCGCCTGATCGACGGTGGGTGGCGCGTGCGGTACGAACCGGCCACCACCGTCTGGCACCGCGACCCGACCTCGTGGCGCCAGCTCCTCACCCGGCGCTTCCACTACGGCACCTCCGCCGCACCCCTCGCCCGGCGCCACGGGTCCCGTCTCGCACCGCTGATCCTCAGCCCTTGGCCCGCATCGGCGGCCCTCCTGCTCTTGTCGGGCCGCCCGGCCCGCGGAGCGGCGCTCGTGGCGGCCCGCTCCGCCGTCCTCTCCATCCGGCTGGCCGGACGGGGTGCGCCGCCCGGCCTGGGCTCGCGGAGGACGGCGGAGGCGACGGTCCTCACGATCGAGGGGATCGGCCGGGCGGCGACCTCGTCGCTGCTGCCCGTCGCCGTGCTGGCCGCCGGCGTCCTGCCCGGGACGCGACGCCCGCTGGCCACCGCCATCGGTCTCGACATCGCTCGTCGGCTCCGCGAGCGACGCCGCGAGCCCGGGTGCCTCGGGCCGCTCGCCTGGATCGCGGCCACCGTCGCCGACGACGCGGCCTACGGCCTCGGCGTCTGGGTCGGGGTCCTCCGGGCGCCGGAGCCCCACGCCCTCCTGCCGAGCACCGGAGCCGCGCGGGGAGCGCACTGGAGGCCGTTCGTGACCACCGCCACCCGGAACGTGGAGATCTGATCGAGCTTCTCCCTCGGCGCGACCATGCGGCCGCCCCGCTGCGCGCCGTCGCGCCGTGCGATCGCCTCGTCTCCCGGTCCGGCCCGGCACTGCGGCATCCTTGGCGACATGCCCGTGGTGCCCCTCACGCTTCAGGATCCCACGTTGCTGCTGCAGCGGATCGCGCTCGACGTCGACCCCGAACTCGGTCCGCTGCGCGAGCTGACGATGAACGGGGTCCAGGCGTGCCAGGCCGCGGGAGGTGGCGAGGTGCGGTGGACCGTGCGACGAATCGACGGCGTCCCGCGCCTCGCGGTCGTCGACCAGGGCATCGGTATGACCGCATCCGACGCGAGCCGGTACCTCGGGCGGCTCGGACTCTCCGGGCAGGCCGACACCTCGCTCGGCGCCAATCACGGGATCGGTGGACGGCTCACCCTGCTCGCAGCGTCGCCGGCGGGCGTGCTCTACAGGACCTGGGCGCGGCCCGGCCGAGGCGTGGCCCTCCGTCTCGGGATGGATCCGTCGACCGGACAGTTCGGGCTCGTCTCCGACGAGCGAGGTCGCACCCACCGACCCGTCTCGTGGACCGACGCCCCCGCGCCGATCCGAAGCGCGGGACACGGAACCGAGGTCGTCCTGCTGGGCCGGCCCGACCACCCCGACTCGACGCAGCCTCTCTCCCCCGGGGAGCCCCGCGGGCACGTCCGTCGCGGGCTGAACTCCCGATTCGCGACCATTCCCGATGGCATCGCCGTCATCGTCGACGGTCCCCTCGAGCCGTCCGATCTCCCGGCCGCGGCTTCCGGCGCACGACACGATCTCGACGACCGGGCAACCGACCGCGGCGTGGTCGGTCTGACGTCGGCCACCGCGCACTGGTGGCTGCTCCCGCGGGACTCCCCCGAGCCGGTCAACACCCATCTCGACCCCGGGTACGTCGCGAGTCTGTACCAGCAGGAGCTGTACGACCTCCACCCCGCTCGGCGCGGAGGATTCGCCCGAATGAGCCAGTTCGGGATCAGGGTTGGGCAGGATCGGGTCTGCATCTGGATCGAACCGGTCGCGGGGCTCGTCGCGTCCAGTCCGTCACGACGCTCCCTCTCGCTTCGTCCTGATCGACCCGAAGGTCTGTGGCCGGGCGAGTCCGCGCTTCCCTGGGTCCAGTGGGCCGCAGAGTTCTCGCGCCGGCTCCCGCCTGCGCTTGCGCAACTCGCACTCGACGCCGACTCCGCCGCCGAGGGTGCCGCGGACATGCGGCGATCGATCGCCCGTCTGCTCCGGAACGATCCCGGACTCACCGCGATTCCTCGGTACCGGCCCTCGGGTCGCCGAGGCGGCAGCGAGGGCGCCACGACAAACGTCGGCCGCGGCGACAACGAGGCGTCCTTGGTGCCCGAGTCGGCCCGTGCCCGAGGCGCCCGAGAAGCGCTCGCCCTGTTCGGCGACCTGCTGACCCAAAGCGACGACGGTCGACGGACTCGCGAGAACCTCCGGCGGCGTGCCCATGGCGGTTCTCGACCCGTCGTCCCGGTCCGGGGACACGATGGTACCTCCGGCCCGGAGACCGAGTCCGAATCGCAGCCCGGCCGCACGTCGCCTCGTCGGCACCGGATACGAGAGGACGACCTCCCCCACGCCCGGTGGATCTCCGTCCAGGACGAGACGCGTCCTGTTGGGTACCTCGACGACCGCGTCGCCAACTTCGACGAGGGGCGCAACGAGCTGACGATCAACGCGGACCATCGCCTGTTTCGTGCGCTGGTCCAGGCCCTGGCGGCCGAGCATGCCGCCCGTCCGTCGCACGTCGTCGAGACCCTCGCCGGTCGGATCGCTCGCCGGGAGTGGTACCTGCACCTCGCCGCCACGATCATGCGAACCCGAGAACTCGAGGTGGCCGAGGCGTGGTCTGAAGGTGCGGGAACCGCGATGCGCACACCTGAGGCACTGACCGCGGCCGTGGCCTACGGCGCCAGTGTGCACGTCAGGGCGAAGCGCGCGATGCGGTCGCGCCTCGGCTCCCCCGATGGCGATCCGACCTCCACCTCCGAGTGACCCGGTCGATCACCGTTCTCCGGAAGCACCATAGATACGTACCAGCTACCGACGAAGTACTTACCTGTCGAGTAAGTAGCACGTACGTAGCCATGCATGTAGCTATGCATGCAAACACGTTGTAACTAAGCTCGTACGCACATGACCAGTTGTGAGGCGTATTCGCTGACGCATCGATGCGAAAGCGTGAACGTGTAGAGCGGCCGCGCAGCGCGTGACAACGGTTAAACC
>WLOB01000454.1 GCA_009699505.1 Actinomycetota bacterium
GCCGACACCCTCGAGCAGTCCCTGGCCGCCGCGGGCGGCATGATCGGCGGCGCCGCGTTCCGCGCCGACCGCATGGCCGCCGCGGCCGCGGACGAGCTCCTGGCCGCGACCGACCTGGCCGACGAGCTCGTCAAGCGCGGCGTCCCGTTCCGCCAGTGCCACGCGATCGTGGGCGGCCTCGTCCGCGAGGCTGTCGACTCCAAGCGCACCCTCTCGGACCTCTCCGACGACGAGCTGCGCGCCCAGAGCGAGCACCTCGGCCCGTGGATCCGCGACCTGCTCGAGCCGCTCTCGCTGCTCGAGCGCAAGCAGAGCCAGGGCGGCACGTCGTCCGCCCGGGTCGCGGAGCAGCTGGTCCTCGCCCGCGAGCTCCTCGCCTGAGCCGCCCCGTGCCGGAGGACGGCACCCGCCCGCAGGACGGCGCGGCCGACGATCCCGCGGTCGACGACCCCGCCGCCGACGCGACGACCGCCGCGCCCCTGCCGCGCGCGTTCTACGACCGCCCCGTGGTCGACGTCGCCCGGGAGCTCCTCGGCTGCGTCGTCGTCCACGGCGCGACGGCGGGGCGCATCGTGGAGACCGAGGCGTACCACGAGACGGAGGGCGCCTGTCACGCGTGGCGCCCGGCGGGTCCCCGGCGGACGGAGCGCACCGCCGTCCTCTTCGGCCCGCCCGGCCGGGCGTACGTCTACCGCTCCTACGGCATCCACTCCATGCTGAACGCGGTGTGCGAGGCCGAGGGCACCGCCGCCGCGGTGCTCGTCCGTGCCGTGGAGCCCGTCGCCGGGATCGAGCTCATGCGCGAGCGTCGCCCGGGCCGACCGGACCGCGAGCTCGTCGCCGGGCCGGGACGCCTCACCTCGGCGCTCGACGTGCGGCTGTCCGACGACGACGCGGACCTGACGACCCCGGGCGGCCTGCGCATCGTCCCGCCGCCGGCCGGCGCGCGCCCGGTCGCCGAGGTGGCGGGCCCGCGGATCGGCATCACGCGCGCCACCGAGCTGCCCTGGCGCTTCGCGGACGCCGCGAGCCCGGACGTCTCGCGCCCGTGGCCGCCGGGGATGCCGCGCCGCCGGACCCGTCGCTGACGGGCGTGGCGCTACTCGAGCGGGACGGCGCCGCCGGTGCCCGAGCCGGTGCCGGACGAGCCGCCGGTACCCGAGCCCGCGCCACCGCCGGAGCCGGACGTGCCGCCGGCCGCGCCCGCGCCGGAGGAGCCCGTGCCGGCGCCCGAGCCGGTGCTGGGCGCCGGGGTCGCGGGCGTCGCCGGGGCGGGGGCGGGGGTGCTGCCGCCGCCGCCCGATCCGGTGCCGGCGCTCGGGGCGGCGCTCGTCGCCGTGCCCGAGCCGGCGGACCCGCCCGTGCCCCCGTCGCCCGAGGTGCCGCCGTCGGTCCCGGAGTCGTCGCCCGAGCCGGCGGGCGTCGCGCTCACGGACGGCTCCCTGCCCTGGCGCGGCAGGTCCGAGTCGCCCTTCGTGCGCTTCTCGCGGTCGGGGTCGCGCGCGTCGAGGATCGTCTTCGCGCGGCCCATGAACTCGCCCCAGATCGCGGCGGGGTAGGTGCCGCCCTCGACGGCCTCGCCCTGCCACTCCGTCTGCATCGGCTTGCCCGAGTCGGGATACCCGACCCAGACCACGACGGTCAGGTCCCGGCTGAAGCCCGCGAACCAGGCGTCGACGTTGTTCTCCGTCGTGCCGGTCTTGCCGGCGGCGAACCCGCCGTACTGGGCGCGGTGGCCCGTGCCCTTCGAGACGACGGTCCGCATGATCGACGTGGCGGTGTCCGCGACGTCCGTGGAGATCACGCGCTCGGCGCGCCGCTTGTTCACGCGGGTCTTGCGGCCGGGCTCCTTGATCTCCTTGATGCCGACGGCGCCGCCGCCGGGCCCGCCGAGCGTGCCGTTGATCCGCAGCCCGCGGGTGGCGAAGGTCTCGTAGGCGTGCGCGAGGTCGAGCACGGTGACGCCGCGTCGGGGGGCGCCGAGCGCGAGCGCGGCGTTCTTCGACACGGGGGTGCGGATGCCCATGCGGCTGATGAGCCGGGCGACCTTCGGGATCCCGACGTCCTGGCCGAGCTGCGCGTAGACGGAGTTGTCGGAGAACGTCAGCGCACGCGAGATGGTCGACCGCCCGGCGTAGGCGCTCTCGTCGTTCGTGACGACGAAGCGCTCGAGGCGCCCGCGCTCGTCGCGGACCCGCAGCGTCTGGCGCTTGGAGGAGTAGACCTTCTGCGGCGAGATGCCCTCGCGCAGCGCCTGGGTCAGGACGAACGGCTTGAAGGACGAGCCCGGCTGGCGCTGGCCCTGCGTCGCGAGGTTGTAGGGCTTCGTCGCGTAGTCGCGGCCGCCGACCATCGCGCGGACCTCGCCGGTCTTGTTGTCGATGACGACCATGGACGCCTGCGGACCGGTGGGCCGCGTGAGGTACGCGCCGATGCTGGCCTCCGCGGCCTTCTGCAGGCCGGCGTCGAGCGTCGTCGTGACCTTCAGGCCGCCCTCGTACGTCCGCTGCGCGCCGACCTTGTCGATGAGCTGCGCGCTGACCCAGGAGGCGAAGTAGGGGTTCGTCGCGTCGAGCGTCGGCGGCTGGACCTGGTCCCGGGTCGGCAGCGGCTCGTTCTTCGCGAGCTCGTAGTCCTCGCGCGAGAGCTTGCCCTGCTGCTGCATCTTCAGGAGCACGGTGTTGCGCCGGCGGATCGCGGCCTCGGGCTCCGTGAGCGGGTCGAACCTGCTCGGCGAGGCGATCACGGCGGTCAGCAGCGCGGCCTCCGCGGGCGTCAGCTCCGCGGCGCACGGGTCGCCCGGGGGCTGGCAGCCCTCGTGGGCGGAGCCGAAGTACGTGCGGGCGGCCGACTCGACGCCGTAGGCCCCGTTGCCGAAGTAGATCCGGTTGAGGTACGTCGTGAGGATCTTCGCCTTCGACCACTGCTTCGTCATGTGGTAGGCGAGGGCGGCCTCGCGCAGCTTCTGGAAGACCGTGCGCTCGTTCTCGGCCTCGAGGGAGACCTTCACGAGCTGCTGCGTGATCGTCGAGGCGCCCTGGGCGGCGCTGCGGGAGACGACGTCCTGGACGACGGCGCGGCCGATGCCCTTCAGATCGACGCCGCTGTTGCGGTAGAAGCGCTCGTCCTCCATCGCGACCACGGCGTCCCGCATCGGCGTGCTGATCTGGTCCGACGTCACGATGTAGCGCGACGAGTCGGCCAGCACGCCGATCGGGCGGCCGTTGCGGTCCATGAGGACCGAGTTCTTCGCCGTCTGGAACTCCTTGGCGGTGTCGAGGTCCGGGAGGTCCGTCGAGACGGCCATCATCATCCCGAAGACCGTCGAGACCACCGCGAGCGCGCCGACGGGGACGAGCAGCAGGAGGAGCCGGATCCAGCGGAACCGCAGGCGCGGCCGTTCGGGACGCCCGTCGTCGCCGCCACCACCGCCGCCCCGGGACGGCGGACCGCCGGTGCCCGCACCGCCACCGCCACCGCCGGCCGTGGCCGTCGGGGCGGGGGGTGCCGGCGGGACGGGGACCCGTGCGCCGGGCGGGGCGGGGA
>WLOB01000455.1 GCA_009699505.1 Actinomycetota bacterium
ATCGCTATCGGGCGTTGACCCAGCGCCGTCCGATATCGCCGTGAACCGTCGACTAGAGAAGCCGTCACTCGCCGCGTCGGCTCACCCGCGCTCCGCCTCGATGAGCGATACCGCCTTGCGCATCAACTCGAGTAGACGGTACGAATCGCTTCATGAACGACGGTTTCCGACGGCTCGTTATGGCGACCTTCTTTCCCTTGTCCGACGAGGATCTGAAAAGCGCTGCTGCGGGCCACAAACTCAACGTGTGGCAGGACCCGGGCTTGTGGCGGAAGGGTTCTCAAGCGCGATCCCGCTTCGGCGACGAGCGATTTGCTGTCGCATGCCTGGCTCACGTGCTTGCCGCCGAGCGCACAGCCGCCGCAACCGTGTGTTCTTCGGTCCTCGCGGCCACGTCTTGGCCGGGCGACGTCGAGCCGCCGACTCTAAGCCCGATCTTGGACGGGATCGCCGACGTCCTGAACGGCGCGGCCGACCCGCAGATCAACGTTGTCGTGGACCTTCCGGTGTTTGAGCTGGCAAAGGGCGCAACTGAGCTTGAGCAGTCGGTCAAGTAGGTAGAAGTGGTGTAGCTCGGTGATGAGCGCGGCGGGCCGCCCGAAGGGCGGGCCACCGCGACGAACATCGAGACCGTGGGCTTCCTGGCAGAGGCCCCCACGACCCAGAAGGAACATCACGATGGCCCCCACCGAGGGTAAGACCGCCGCGCGTAGCGCGGTGGAGAACATGCTCGCCGAGCACGGCGACGTCGTCCGAGAGAGCGTCGCGTTCATGGTCCGCGAACTGATCGAGGCCGAGGTCTCCCAGCTCGTCGGCGCCGAGCTCGGCGAACGATCCGAGGACCGCTCAACGCACCGAAACGGCTACCGCCACCGGCGCTGGGACACCAGGGCCGGCACGATCGACGTCGCCGTCCCGAAACTGCGGCAGGGCTCGTATCTGCCGTCATTCCTGGAGCCCCGCAAGCGGCACGAGCAAGCGTTGGTGGCGGTCGTCCAGGAGGCCTATGTCAACGGCGTCAGCACGAGGAAGGTCGATCGGGTCGTCGAGCACATGGGCCTCCAGGGCGTCTCGAAAGACCAGGTCTCGCGGATGTGCGCCGGCCTCGACCTGCAGGTCGAGAACTTCCGAAACCGGCCGCTGGAGGGCCGCTATCCATACGTATGGCTGGACGCGAAGATCGAACGCGTCCGTCAGGGCGGCAGCGTCCGGCACAAGGCATTGGTCGTCGCCTACGGCGTGAACGAGCAAGGCATCCGAGAGGTCATCGGCCTCGACGTCGGCGAGTCCGAGACCGAGGCGTTCTGGACGGAGTTCCTGCACTCGCTGCGGGCGCGCGGCCTGGCCGGCGTGCAGCTCGTGATGAGCGACGCGCACCAAGGCCTGAAGAACGCGATCGGCCGGGTCCTCTCAGCACGGTGGCAGCGGTGCTGCGTGCACTTCGCCCGCGACATGACCGGCCACGTCGGCGCCGCGCAACGGCAGCTCGTGACCGCCGCGATCCGGCAGATCTTCACCGCCGAATCCGGCACCGCCGCGCGGGTCAAGCTCGGCGAGGTCGTGCAGCAGCTCGAGGCCCCGGCCCCGAAGGTCGCGCGGCTGTTGGAAGGCGCCGAGGAGGACCTCCTCGGGTTCTACGACTTCCCGAAGGAACACTGGGCGAAGCTGCGGTCGACCAACCCGCTGGAGCGCCTCAATCGCGAGATCGGGCGTCGTTCCGATGTCGTCGGGATCTACCCCAACGACGCCGCGCTGATCCGCCTGGCCGGCATGGTGCTCTTGGAACAGAACGACGAGTGGCTGATCGGCCGGAGGTACCTCTCCGAGACCTCGATGCGGCTGGTGAAGAACCGGCCCGCGGCCGCAACCGAGGCGACGCCGGTGCAGCTCGCCGCCTGACCCTGACCACGCGCGTGGTGCCCGGCCCGCTCGCCCTACGGGCTTCGCGGTCCGGGCACCACGCGAACCACGACCTCCGCCCAGGAACCACTCACGGACCACGAACCCGACCTACACCACAAAACGCGACTTGACTGAATCTCCTCAATCGACGCGCCGCCGGATGACGCTGAACGTCGGTCCCGGAGACGGGTCGCAGAAGCGTGCACTAGTCCAAGAAGACCGCTGGCAGCAGCCCCGCCGAGTGCGCCGATGATGAGTTCGACTCCGTCGAGCACTGCCTGACTATATGAGGAGCAACGTCTCACCTCTCGCGGATTCCCGCGAGAGGTGGAATCGGATCGTGTATCGAAGACCGACGTGCGAGTCTTGAAGCTTGGCGCAGGTCGGGGCAGGACTAACGAACGTGTCACCAGGTGCCATTTGGGGCGCGAGGGCCCTCCACGACTGACGTCACACCCGAGGAGACGTGCCGGGTCGGCCTGAGCGCCGTCGACGAGCCGAGCTCGGCGAGTTTCTCGTCGTAGGTTCTCGACGCGGGCTGCCGACGCCGATTAGGCCGGTTGCAACGGGCGGCGCCGCCGCGTCGGCAGTCGATCCCTTCTGGGACGCCTCTCCCCCGGCCCGGCGGACGGTTATCCACGGGGCCCGGAGATCGACGGCCTGAGCGCCGTTCGCGCGTCCGGGATCCTTGACTGGGACACCCGCGGTCGACGCGGGCTGCATCCGCGGCTCGCGGTCCGTGCCGCCGTTCATCGGGAGAGAAGCGGTCCGCGTGGCACGCCGCTAATCGCCACGACGGACATGCTTGCGCGGGTCCCTCCCCCGGCGCCGGCGGTCCCGACGCGAAGGGCGCGTGGGCCGGTGCCCTGACAGAGCACCGGCCCCGATGCGTTCTCTTTGGACGAGACGATCGATGCCCGCAGGCGAGTGGTCTCGTCATGAGCATCGACCTGGGTCCGGTCGGACGTATATCGGTCGTCGATCCGTCCGGTGTCGGTGGCGGTGGGGCCGATTGCGCCGCATCCGTTGCGGGTTTCGGGGTCGTACGGTGCCTGAGCGCACCACTCGCGACCCCTCTCCAGAGCGGGGGTTCAGACGCCATCCCCTTCCTGAGGCGCCTCCCTATGACCACTCATTCATCGCAGCAGACCCCAGAGTCGGAGATCTCCAACGAGATCGCTCTGATCTATAAGGAGCGCTACGGGCGCGGCCCAACGAAGATCACCAGCCATCTTGTGGGCGACGCGGTGGTCTGCCTGCTGCGAGAGGTCAACACCCCGGCGCAGACCGCGCTGGTCCAGATGGGCAAGGTCGACGTCGCTCAGGCCGTTCATGGGGAGCTGCAGATGGGGATGGCCGCCCGGATGCGAGAAGTCGTCGAACAGGTCACGGGCCGGACGGTCAGCGCCTACGTGCCCGGATTCAACGCGACGGCCGACGCGACCACGGATGTGTTTCTCCTCGACCCCGACGGCGTAGCTGACTGACCGGTCGCCCGTTGGGGTGGTGGTGTCGGGCGGCGCCACCAAGGACGCCGCCCGCTCACCTCCGGGTCGCTACCCGTCCCCCGGGGCCCCGTATGCAAGCTCCGGCGCCACGAGCGAGGTTGGGCGCGTCGAGCGTCCGTCGAGGCGGGGC
>WLOB01000456.1 GCA_009699505.1 Actinomycetota bacterium
CGTCTCCAACCGGATGCTGATCTACCACTTCGGCACCCGGGACGGCCTGCTCCGCGAGGTGCTGGGACGGGCCCGCGAACGGCAGCTCGAGGCCTTCGGCGCGCTGCTCCGGGCCCGCCGGGGCGAGCCGTACCCGGAGACGCTCCGCCGCGCGTGGCCCGCGATGTCGGGCCCGGAGGGCCAGCGCTACCTGCGGATCTTCACCCCCCTGCACGAGACCGCCGGCGGTCCGCTCTGGCCGGACTTCCGCCGGGGCGCGACGACGGACTGGCTCGCCCCGTTGGAGGACGGCCTGCGCACGATCGGCCGCCCCGAGCTGGCGACCGTCGTCCTCGCCGTGCTGCGCGGCCTGCTCATGGACCTCGACGCGACGGGGGACGCGGAGCGCACGGGCCGGGCGTTCGAGGCGTTCCTGGAGACGCTGCGCCCGACCTGAGGTCGCGCCGCCGGCCGGACCTCAGGTCGTGCCGGACACCGCGGTCGCCTGACACGACGCGGTGAGCTGCTCGAACGTCGGCGCGTCGACCGGGAGCGGAGAGGCCCCCGCCGGGCGCATGCCGTCGAGCACGATGCCGAGGTAGCGGCGCCAGAGCTCGGGGTCGATCGCGCCGCCGCGCGAGCACTTGCCCGTCGCGCCGCCGACCGCGCTGATGAGGAACGGCACGTCCTCGGCCCGCAGGTCGTCGCGGACGAGGCCGTCGGCCTGGGCGCGCTCGAGGACGACGCTGAGGGACGCCATGCGCTCGGCGTTGCGCCGCTGCAGGGTCGGCTCCTGGAAGAGCTCGGGCCCGACGGACTCGAGGAACCCGCGGTCGCGGGCCTGGATCTCGGCGCAGACGGTCAGCACGTGGACGAGGCCCTGCCAGCCGTCGTCGAGCGACGCGGCCTGCTCGATGGCGGCCTGGACGTCGTCGAAGCCGACCTCGAGCGTCGCGAGGAGCAGGTCGTGCTTCGTCGGGAAGTGCCGGAAGAGCGTGCCCGCGCCGACGCCCGCGCGGCGGGCGATCTCGGCGACGCTGGCCTCCGCGCCCTGCTCGGCGAAGACCTCGGTCGCCGCGGCGAGCACGCGCTCGCGGTTGCGGCGGGCGTCCGCCCGCAGCGGGCGGGCGACGTCCTCGGTGCCCCCCTGCTCGGGAGCGCTCTCCACGGTCACCGTGCTCATCCTCGGAGGCTAACCGACGGGGCCGTGCGGGCGCTGCGGTACGGACGATGCGACGGCCCCGCCGGCCGGGCGCGCACGCCCGGCCGGCAGGGGCCCGCCGCGGGGGCGGGCCGGCCGGCGACGGGCGCCGCCGGTCGGACCCGCGGGGACACTCAGCCGACCTCGGAGAGGACGCGGTCGTCGGCCGGCGCCCCGTGGTGGCCGAACTCCGACGGCGCGACCGCGGCCGGGTCGCCGGAGGGCGCCGTCTCGTCCTCGAGGATCAGCACCGCCGCGACGATCGCCAGCGCCACGATGCCCGCGGCGATGAGGTACGCGACGTGGAAGCCCGCGTTCAGGGCCTCGAGCTGGTTCGCGCCGTCCGCGAGCTTCGCGGTGGTGCGCTCCGCGGCGAACGTGGCGAGCACGGACAGCGCGATGGCGCCGCCGACCTGCATCGACGTGTTCACCAGGCCGGACGCGATGCCCGAGTCCTCGGGGGTCGCACCCGACATCGCCAGGCCCATGATCGACGTGAAGCTCAGGCCGGCGCCCAGGCCGAGCAGGAGCATCGACGGCAGGACGTTGACGAAGTAGTTCCCGTCGACCGGGGTCTGCGTGAACAGGAGCACCGCGGCGACGATCGAGGTCAGGCCGCCGATCAGGACGCGGCGCGGGCCGAAGCGCTCCGTCACCGGCTGGGCGACCTTCGTCGAGACGAAGCCGATCAGCAGGGTCAGCGGCAGGAACGCGAAGCCGATCTCGACCGGGCTGTAGCCCAGGACCTCACCGGCGTAGCGGGCGCCGAAGAAGAACACCGAGAACATGCCGGCGAGGACGCCGAGGAGCACCAGGTTGGCGCCCGTCACGTTGCGCGAGCGGAAGATCCGCAGCGGCAGCAGCGGGTGCGCGATCCGGGCCTGGCGGACGACGAAGCCGACCAGCAGGACCAGGGCGACGGCACCGAGGCCGAGGGTCTGCGTCGAGCCCCAGCCCTCCTTCTCGACGCCGACGATGGCGTAGACGGCGATCATCAGGCCGCCGGTGAGCATGAGCGCGCCGGGGACGTCGACCTTGTTCTCCTTCAGGCCGAGGCCCGGGCGGTGCGGCACGAGGCGGTAGGCCAGGACGACGGTCGCGATGCCGATCGGCAGGTTGACGAAGAAGATCCAGTGCCACGAGAGGACGTCCGTCAGGACGCCGCCGAGCAGCAGGCCGACGGAGCCGCCGGCGGAGGCGACGAACGAGTAGATGCCGATGGCCTTGCCCTGCTCGCGGGGCTCTTGGAACATCGTGATGATCATCCCGAGGATCACGGAGGAGCCCAGCGCGCCGCCGACGCCCTGCAGGAAGCGGGCGGCGATCAGCATCTCCTGGCTCTCCGCGAGGCCGCAGAGCAGCGAGGCGAGGGTGAAGAGCGCCATGCCCCAGAGGAACATGCGGCGCTGGCCGATCAGGTCACCGATGCGGCCCGACAGCATCAGCAGGCCGCCGAACGGGATCAGGTAGGCGTTCAGCACCCAGGTCAGGTTGCCGTCCGAGAAGTCGAGGCTGTCCTTCAGCACGGGCAGCGCGGTGTTCACGATCGTCCCGTCCAGGACGATCATCAGCATCCCGAGGCACAGGACGTACAGCGCGATCATGTCGCGCCTGTTGGTGGTTGGGGCGGTGCTCATACGGCGTCTCCTGCGAGGTCTTGGGGTGCGCGGGCGAGGCTCCCGCGGGTGTTCCCGCACCCCCGCGATCAAGCGGAGCATGCGATCCGGTTGGAACCGTAGCACGACCGGATCGCGCACTCCGTTTCTGGGTCGTGAAGACGGACCGATCGCTCCGCTTCCGGGCGGACCCCGATGGACCGGCCGTTCCGCCCGTCAGGGGGAGACGTGCTCCGCGAGGAACGGGTGGATCAGGCCCGCCACGAGCCCGGGCTCCTCGAGGAACGCCCAGTGGCCGAGGTCGTGCAGCGTCTCGATCCGCGCCTGCGGGAACGTCCGCCGCTGCCGCACCGCCTGGACGAGCGGGATGTAGCGGTCGCCCGTGCCCCAGACGACGAGGACCGGCGCGTCGACGGACCGCAGCGCCTCGCGCTCCGCGGCCATGTCGTCGGGGTCCGTCGCGCGGTAGAGCCGCAGCACGGCGCGCTTCGTGCCGGCCTTCGTCAGCTGCCCGGCGACGCGCCGCAGGTCGTCCGGGCGCAGGCGCGGGTTCTCGATCCCGAGCGCGCGCACGAGCACCGGCCGGAACGACAGCGCCATGAAGACCTCGCCGACCACCGGGGTCCGCCAGACCTTCGCGAAGTGATGCCAGCGGTAGTCGACGAGCGAGCCCGTGTTGACGAGGACGATGCTCGCCACCCGCTCGGGGTGGTGCGCCGCCCAGGCGAGGC
>WLOB01000457.1 GCA_009699505.1 Actinomycetota bacterium
CAGAGCGGTTGAATGGGGCAGTCTCGAAAACTGTTGTAGGGGTAACCCCTCTACCGAGGGTTCGAATCCCTCCCTCTCCGCTAGCAGTGCAGAACGCCCGGTCCGCCGGGCGTTCGTCGTTCCCGGGGCGACCCGGCGTCCGCACCCGGGGGCCGCGCCGGGCGTTCGTCGTTCCCGGGGCGACCCGACGTCCGCACCTGGGGCCGCGCCCGGGGGACCGTTCGCGCGCCGCAGCCCACCGCCGCAGCCCACAGCCGGCCACCCGGAGTCGGCGTCGTCCTCCGCTCGCGCGCCCGCTCCCCGGTGCCACCCCGGGGCCCGTCGCGATCGACGCGGCGTGCCCGCGACGCCCGGGCTGCCAAGATCCCCGGTCATGGTGAGCGAAGCGCCGCAGCGCGGCGGACGGCACCCCGACCACCGTCCCGGCCGGTCCCGTGGCTGAGGCGCCGTACCAGCGCGACTGGCGGCCGATCGGCGATCGCCACGGCCTGCGGATCAGCCACCGCAACGCGGAGGGGACCGGCGACGATCCGGCGTCCGACGGCCCGGCCGTCGTCTTCACCGTCCTGGCGGACGACGGCCGGCTCGTCCTGCGCCACGAGGTCCCGCGGGTCCTGGCCGCCGACTGGGTCGCCGCGCTGATCGGCATCCTCGACCGGCCTGCCGGCCGGCTGCACTCCCCGGAGGAGTGGGGCGGCCAGGCCGACGAGCTCGCGCGCCTGCGCCGCGACCTGCAGGCGCTGCCGGGCACGGGCGAGCGCCCCGGCTGAGGCCCGCGCGTCCGGCCGGTTCCGCGTCGGTTTCGTGGGACGAGGTCGACCCGGAACGGTGCCCCGAGCGTCGAGGCGTCCGGCCACCGGTTTCGCAGCGATCCCGTGGGACGAGGTCGACCCGGAACGGTGCCCCTAGCGTCGCGGCGTCCGGCCACCGGTTCCCGCATCGGCCCCGGGGACGAGGCTGATCCGGAACGGGGCCCCGAGCGTCGAAGCGTCCGGCCACCGGTTCCGCAGCGACCTCGCGTGACGAGGTCGACCCGGAACGGCCCCGAGCGTCGAAGCGTCCTGCCGCCGCCCCGGACCGGCCCGGCGGAGCACGCCCGATCCGGAACGGGGTCGCGCACAGCGCTCGACCGCGGACCACCCGCGCCGAGCACCCGCGACGGCAGGCGCCCCGTCGTCTCGCCGGAACGGTCGCCGGGCCGCCGGGACGACGACGGGCCCGTCGGCCGTCACACTGGCGGACGTGCACGCGCCCGGCGAGGACCACCAGACGAGCGGCCCCGGCCGCGTCGAGACCCACCACGGCACCCCGCCCGCCGGCGCGCCCCGCATCGACGTGCCCGGTGCGAGGCCCGACGAGGCGCTCGCCGCGGCGTCGGCCGTCGCGGCGTTCGAGGCCGGGACGGACCCGTCCGGCGCGACGCACGTCGCGGCGGCCGTCGACGGGGACGGCGCGGTCCGCGCGTCCGTCCGGGGGCCCGGCGCGACCGGCGCGGACGGGCGGACCGGGGCCGCGGCGGGTATCGGGGCCGGGACGACCGGAGCCGGGGCGACCGGGGCCGGGACGACCGGAGCCGGGACGACCGGGGCCGGGACGACCGGAGCCGGGGCGACCGGGGCCGGGACCGGGACCGGGGCAACCGGGGCCGGGACCGGGGCAACCGGGGCCGGGACCGGGACCGGGGCGACAGGCGCCGGGGCAACCGGGGCCGGGGCGACCGGGGCTCTGGCGATCGCGGCCGCCGGTGCCGGAACCGCAACCGGCGCCCGTGTCGGTGGACCGTCCGCCGACGCCCCCGCGGCCGGCCGGCCGGCGACGCCGGTCGACGGCCCCGCCGCCCCCGCCCTCCCCCGCAGCCGACCGCGCCCGGTCCTCCCCGCCGGCACCGACCTCGACCGGGTCCGCGAGGACCTCGCCGAGATCCACGCGCGTCACGCCCGCACGCTCGACGCCGCCCGCCCCGAGGCGGTGCAGCGGCGCCGCTCCCGCGGGCAGCGGACGGCGCGCGAGAACCTCGACGACCTCTGCGACGACGGCACGCTCGTCGAGTACGGCGCGCTGACGGTCGCCGCGCAGCGGACCCGCCGGTCGATCGAGGACCTCATCGCCCGCACGCCGGCGGACGGCCTCGTCTGCGGCGTGGCCGACGTGAACGGCGACGCCGTCGGCCGGGAGCGCGCCGCCGCGGTCGTCCTCTCCTACGACGCGACCGTCCTGGCCGGCACGCAGGGCGTCCACAACCACGACAAGACCGACCGGATGTTCCAGCTCGCCGAGGCGCGCGGACTGCCGGTCGTCCTCTTCGCCGAGGGCGGCGGCGGGCGACCGGGCGACGTCGACGTGCCCATGGGCGCCTGGCTCGACGCCCCGACCTTCCACGCCTTCGCGCGGCTGTCGGGCGCCGTCCCGCTCGTCGGCGTCGCCTCGGGTCGCTGCTTCGCCGGCAACGCGGCGCTCCTGGGCTGCTGCGACGTCGTGATCGCCACGGCCGACGCGACGATCGGCATGGGCGGCCCGGCCATGATCGAGGGCGGCGGCCTCGGCGTGTACGCGCCGGAGGAGGTCGGCCCGACCGCGATGCACCTGGAGACCGGCGTCGTCGACGTCGCGGTCGCCGACGAGGCGGAGGCCGTCGACGTCGCCCGGCGCTGCCTCTCGTACTTCCAGGGCCCGACCGCGGAGTGGGCGGCGCCGGACGCCCGGATCCTCCGCCACGCGGTCCCGGAGAGCCGCACCCGCGCCTACGACGTGCGGCTCGTCCTGGACGGGCTGGCCGACGTCGGCTCGGTGCTCGAGCTGCGGCCGGGGTTCGCGGAGAGCATGGTCACCGCGCTGGTCCGGATCGAGGGCCGGCCCTACGGCGTGATCGCGAACGACCCCTCGCGGCTCGGGGGCGCCATCGACTCGGACGCCGCCGACAAGGCCGCGCGCTTCCTGGGGCTCTGCGACGCGCACCGCCTGCCGGTCGTCTCGCTCTGCGACACCCCGGGCTTCATGGTCGGCCCCGAGTCGGAGGAGACCGGTGCCGTGCGCCACGTCTCGCGGATGTTCGTCGTCGGCGCGAAGCTCCGCGTGCCGCTCGTGACGGTCGTGCTGCGCAAGGGCTACGGGCTCGGGGCGATGGCGATGGCCGGCGGCCACCTGCGCGTGCCGCTGGCCACGGTCGGCTGGCCGACGTCCGAGCTCGGGCCGATGGGCCTCGAGGGCGCGGTCCGCCTCGGCTTCCGGGACGAGCTGCGCGCCGCCGCCGAGGGCGAGGAGCGCGACGCCCTGTTCGCCCGGATGGTCGACGCCGCCTACGCCGCCGGCCGCGGGCTCGAGGCCGCCACGCGGTTCGAGCTCGACGACGTCATCGACCCCGTCGACACGCGCCGGTGGATCGTCGCGACGCTCGGTGACGCGCCGGGTCCCCGGACCGCGGCGGAGCGCCTCGCGTCGCCGGCGGGCCGCTGGGTCGACCCCTGGTAGGCCCGCCGGGGCCGGGCGTCGGGGGCCGGGCGTCGGGGGCCGGGCGTCGGGGGCCG
>WLOB01000458.1 GCA_009699505.1 Actinomycetota bacterium
CCCTCCTCGTCCTCGGCGTCGCCGGCGCCTACGGCGGCCCGGCGGCGCAGGTCCTCGAGCGCGACCGCGACTTCGAGGCGACGGCGTCGGAGGCCACCGCCGCACGCGTCCTGCTCGAGGACGCCACGGGCGTCGCGACGGACCCCGGGGTCCTCGCGCTCGTGCCGGCCTCGCCGGGCGATCCGGCCGTCGCCCGCGCCGCCGCGGTCCTCCGCGCCGATCCCGGCGTGGCGCACGTCGCGACCCCGTCCGTCGGGGAACCCTCGGCGCTCGTGTCGCAGGACGGACGCTCGACCCTCGTGGCGGCGACCCTGGGCGCGGACGCGGACCGCGAGGCGACGGTCGAGCGGCTCGAGGACGCCGTCGCCCGGCTCGACGGCGTCAAGCTCGGGGGCCCGGACGTCGGCCAGATCCAGGTCAACCGGCAGGCGGCGGAGGACCTGGCGGGCAGCGAACTCCTCGCGTTCCCCGTCCTCGTCGTGCTGACGTTCCTCGTCTTCCGCGGCGTCGCGGCCCTGCTGCCGCTGGCGGTCGGCGTCCTGGCCGTGCTCTCGACCTTCGCGCTGCTGCGGCTCTTCGACGTCGTCTACGACCTCTCGCCGTTCTGCCTGAACCTCGTCATCGCGGCCGGCCTGGGCCTCGCGATCGACTACAGCCTGTTCCTCGTGTCCCGCTTCCGCGAAGAGCTCGGCGCCGGGCTCGACGTGCCGCAGGCGGTGCACCGGACGATGGCGACCGCGGGCCGGACCGTGGTCTTCAGCGCGCTCACCGTCGCGTCCGCGATCGCGTGCCTCTACGCGTTCCCGGTGCCGTTCCTGCAGTCCATGGCCATCGGCGGCGCCCTCGTGTCGCTCGTCGCCGCCGGCGTCGCGCTGACGCTGCTGCCCGCCCTCTTCGTGCTCCTCGGCGCGCGGCTGGGCAAGGTGCGACCAGGTCCCGTGCGGGAGGGCCGCTGGTACCGGATCGCGCACTGGTCGATGCGCCGCCCGATCCTGGCCACGGTGGCGACGGGCGCCGTCGTGCTGCTCATCGCCTCCCCCGCGCTGCGGACGGAGTGGGCGGGCGTGGACGCGAGCGTGCTGCCGGAGGCCAAGAGCGCGCGGGTCGTCGCGGACCGCACCACGGAGGACTTCCCGGGCCTCGCGGGCGCCACGCTGACGGCCGCCGTCCGCGCGCCGGACGACGCCGGACCGTCCGTGGCCGCGTACGCCGGGCGGGTCCGCGGGGTCCCGGGCGTGGCGGCGGTCGGGGAGCCGCGTCGCGCCGGTCCCGGCCTGTGGCGGGTCGGCGTCCGCACGACCGGGTCGATGATCGCCCCCTCGACCCTGGAGACCGTCGCGCGCGTCCGGGCCGTGCCGTCGGAGCACCGCGTCCTCGTCGGCGGCGGGCCCGCAGCGCTGACCGACCAGCGCGCCGCGGTGAGCGACCGGCTGCCGATCGCGATCGGGCTGCTGGCGGTCAGCACGCTCCTCATCCTGTGGCTCATGACCGGCTCGGTGGTGCTGCCCGTGAAGGCGCTCCTGATGAACCTCCTGACGACCGCGGCGGCCACCGGCGCGCTCGTGTGGGTCTTCCAGGACGGGCGGTTCGAGGGGCTCCTGGACTACCGGAGCCAGGGCGGGATCGAGCAGACCGACTTCCTCGTGATGGTCGCCGTCGTCTTCGGGCTGTCGACGGACTACGGCGTGTTCGTGCTGACCCGGATC
The DNA here is from genome assembly GCA_009699505.1 of Actinomycetota bacterium. Classification (GTDB taxonomy): domain Bacteria; phylum Actinomycetota; class Thermoleophilia; order Solirubrobacterales; family Solirubrobacteraceae; genus Patulibacter. The sequence continues at coordinate 1,707 of WLOB01000458.1, forward strand.
AAGGAGGCCCGCGACGCCGACCCGGGGGCCGGCGACCGCGAGGCCGTCGCCGTCGGGATCCAGCGGACCGGCGGCATCGTCACCGCCGCGGCGGCGCTCCTGGCCGTCGCGCTCGGCGCCTTCCTGCTGTCGAACGTCGTGTTCCTGCAGGAGCTCGGCGGCGGCGCGGCGTTCGCGGTCCTCCTCGACGCGCTGCTCATCCGCACGTTCCTCGTCCCGTCGCTCATGGCGCTCCTGGGCGCCCGCAACTGGTGGTCGCCCGCCCCGCTGCGCCGCCTGCACGACCGCATCGGCATCTCGGAGGGCGGGCCGCCGCCGCGGCCGGCGGCGGCGCCGGCGGACTGACCGCCGGGGGGAGCCCTCCCCTTACTGCGGCGGGGCGATCGTCGAGCGCAGCCCGAGGTCGCCGAGCTGCTTCGTGTCGACCGGGGCCGGGGCGCCGGTCAGCGGGTCGCCGCCCGAGGAGGTCTTCGGGAACGCGATGACGTCGCGCAGCGAGTCGCGGCCGGCGCAGAGGGCGGCGAGGCGGTCGACGCCGAAGGCGATGCCGCCGTGCGGCGGGGCGCCGGCCTTCAGGGCGTCGAGGAGGAAGCCGAACTGCTCGTCGGCCTCCTCGGCGGAGAAGCCGAGCAGGTCGAGGATCGCGCGCTGCTGGTCCGGGCGGTTGACGCGGATGGAGCCGCCGCCGACCTCCCAGCCGTTCACGACGAGGTCGTAGGCGCGGGAGTGCAGGTCGCCCGGCGTCGTCTCCTCGTCGTTGAACGCCCCGCCCGGCGCCAGGTCCTGCGCCGTGACGGGGGCGCCGCCCGGGGCGCACGGCTGCGTGAAGGGGTGGTGCACCGCGTCCCAGCGGCCGCCGCCGAGGTTCGTGCCGTCGCCGGCGGTGCCCTCGAACATCGGGAAGTCGACGATCCAGAGGACGTCGTTGCGGTCCTCGCGCAGGTCGAACCGGTCGGCGAGCTCGAGGCGCAGGACGCCGAGGACGTTCGCGGCGACGGGTGCCTTGTCGGCGACGATCAGGAGCAGGTCGCCCGGCGAGGCGTCGAGCGTCGTCTTGATCGACTCGATCTCCTCCGGGGTGAGGAACTTCGCGATCGGCGAGCGCCACGACCCGTCGGGCTCGACGAAGCCCCAGACCAGGCCGCCGGCGCCGGCCTTCTTCGCGATGTCGGTCAGCTCGTCGAGCTGCTTGCGCGGGACGGTCAGGCCGCCCGCGTTGATGCCGCGGACGACGCCGCCGGACGCCAGCGTGCCGGCGAAGACCTTGAACTCCGTCGTCGACAGGGCCTCGGAGAGCTCCTGGATCTCGAGCCCGAAGCGGCGGTCGGGGCGGTCGTTGCCGTAGCGCAGGACCGCCTCGTGGTAGGCCATCCGCTCCCAGGCGGGCGCGGGCAGGTCGAGGCCGCCGGCGACGAACGCGCGGGACATCACGCGCTCGAAGATCGCGATGACGTCGTCCTCGTCGACGAACGACAGCTCGGCGTCCAGCTGGGTGAACTCCGGCTGGCGGTCGGCGCGGAGGTCCTCGTCGCGGAAGCAGCGGACCACCTGGTAGTAGCGGTCCATCCCGGCGACCATGAACAGCTGCTTGAACAGCTGCGGCGACTGCGGCAGGGCGTAGAACGACCCGGGCTGCAGCCGCGACGGGACGAGGAAGTCGCGGGCGCCCTCGGGGGTCGACCGGGTGAGGTACGGGGTCTCGATGTCGAGGAAGCCCTCGTCCTCCATCGCGTCACGGATCGCGCGGACGATGCGCGAGCGCAGCAGCAGCGCGTCGCGGGTCTGCTCGCGGCGCAGGTCGATGACACG
>WLOB01000459.1 GCA_009699505.1 Actinomycetota bacterium
ACGAGGTGGCCGATCGCCCAGGTGATGACGTGGTCGGGGCCCTCCATCCAGCGCGCGCTGCGCTCGCCGGTCGGCTTGCCGATGGCGAACGATCCCGGGAGGACCTTGGCGAGGTCCCGTCCGACGGACGGCTTCTCGGCGATGACCAGCGTTTTGCCCACGCGCCGCAGCGTAGCGGGAGGATGCCGGCGGCTCCGTCACCCTCCGTGACGGTCCACACCCGATCCCGTACCGGGATCGTGCGCTCCGCACGGCGCGCGCGTCCCCCGTCAGTGGCTGCAGGGCCCCGTCGAGACGCGGACGCCGGGGTCCGCGGAGCGCAGCGCGCGGCGGACCACGTCGTTGGGCACCGCGAAGCTGCGGCGCTGCCCGTTGCCCGACGAGGAGGCGAAGACCGTCCCGACCACCCGGCCCCGGCGGTCGACGAGCGGGCCGCCCGAGTTGCCCTGCTGGACGAGGCCGCGGAAGGGCAGCACCCGGCGCCGGATGGGGCCCTGGCCGTAGGAGTCCTCGCCCGTCACGGTCTGGGCCTCGCCGATGCGCCCGGCCCGGGCGCGGAACGGTCCGGCCAGCGGATAGCCGAGGATCGCCGCCGACGAGCCCGACCGCGGCTCGCGCACCGTGTCCAGGGCGTCCGTCGTCAGGCCGGGGGCCGAGAGGATCGCGATGTCCTGGGCCCGGTCCGCGTAGATCGCCTCGGCGTCGACGCGCTGCCCGCCGACCTCGGCGGTGACCTGCGTGTCGCCCTCCCCCGCGATCACGTGCTGGTTCGTCACGACGACGCCGGGCGACGCGACCCAGCCCGTCCCGACCACCCCGACGCCGCAGGCGGAGCCCTCGACCCGCACGACGCCCCGTCGGCCCCGGGCGACCCCGGGGACGCGCGTGATCGCCGGGTCGGGGGCGTCGACGACCGCGCGGGGACCGGCGAAGCCCGGGAGCGGGTCGAAGCGCGACAGCAGCGCGAGGGCGTCGTCCGCCGGGGGCAGCGTGCCGCGCAGCCGCTTCAGCACGGACGACTCCCGGACCTCGGAGCGCCAGGAGGGCGGCGCGCCGGGCGACTGCAGGACCATCGCGGAGACGAACCACGCCGCGAGGACGACGAGCGCCGCGCTGAACACCGCGCCCAGCGCGCCGTCGAGCGCCCGTCCGATCCGCCGCGTGCCGCCGCCCTCGAGGGCGTGGCGCAGGCGGTCGCCCACCCGCTGCAGGCCGACCCCGAGGACGATGCCGAGCACCATCGCGCCGACGATCGCGGCGATCGGGCCGTCCGGGCCCGACTCGCCGCCCGGGACGAGGAGGGGGCCGACGCGGGCGCCGAGCAGCGCGCCGCCGACGAAGCCCGCGAAGCCCAGCGCCGAGGCGAGGAACCCCTGGGTCGTGCCGCCCGCCGCGGCGATGAGCAGGACCGCCACCAATACCCAGTCGAGGCCGGTCACAGGCGACGGAGCGTACCCGGTCGGCCCGGCGGCCGAAGCCGTACGCGCCGCTACTATCCGTGGTCGAATGCCCGCCCCCGGACGCCGACGTCCTCCCCAGCGACGGACCTCCGGCGGGTCCCTCGGCCCGCGCTCCCCCGTCACCCGCGCAGCGCCGCCGCGCGGGCGGTCCGGCCGCCCGGCCGCCCGGGCCGCGGCGCCACGGCGCCTGGCACCGGTCGCCGCGGTCGTCGTGCTCCTCGTCGCCGGCGTCGCGGCGTACCTGCTCCTCGACGCCCGCGCGAGCCGCGCCGCGGAGCGGGACCTCGTCGCGTCCTACGCGAAGGCGTGGTCCTCGAAGGACTTCTCGACGATGCACGGCGAGCTCGGGGACGAGGTCTCCGGACGCTTGGACGAGGCCCGCTTCACCGAGATCATGCGCGACGCCCTGACCACGGCGACGGCGAGGTCGGTGACCACGGGCGAGCCCGAGCGGACGGACGACGGCTTCGCCGTCCCGGTCGTCGTGCGCACCCGCCTGTTCGGCACGATCCGCGGGACCGTGGCGGTCCCCCTGGAGGGCTCGGGCGACGAGGCCGGCATCCGCTGGTCCCGTCGCATGGCGTTCCCGGGCCTGCGGGCGGGTGAGGCGCTGACGCGCACGACGGAGATGCCCGCCCGTGCCGACATCCTCGCCCGCGACGGCTCGACCGTCCTGGCGGGCGGCGCGGACCGCACGTCGGACGTCCCGAACATCGCGAGCCAGGTCGTCGGGGCCCTCGGCACCGCGGTCGACACGGACCGTTCGTCGCTGCGGGCCCTCGGGGTCCCCGCGGACGCGAAGGTCGGCGTGTCCGGCCTCGAGCGGATCCTGAACCCGCAGCTCGTCGGCACCCCCGGCGGCACGCTGAAGGCCGGGGACCGCGTCATCGCGGAGGTCCGCCCGAAGAAGGCGCGCGCGGTGCGCAGCTCGATCTCGATCGCCGTCGTCAAGGCCGCGGCGGCCGCCCAGGCCAACGCGCCCGACGCGAGCGGCACCACCGTCATCGACTCCCGCACGGGCGAGGTCCTCGGGTTCCAGGGCTCCGCGTGGTCCGCGCTGCAGCCGCCCGGCTCGACGATGAAGATCGTCACGGCCGCCGCCGCGCTCGAGGACGGCGTCGCGAAGACCACGACGACGTACCCGCGGCAGACGGAGGCCGAGGGCTTCGGCATCCAGAACGCCGACGGGGAGTCCTGTGGCGGCACCCTCGTCGAGTCCTTCGCCCACTCGTGCAACTCCGTCTTCGTGCCCATGGGCGCGAAGCTCGGCCCGAAGCGCCTCGTCGAGATGGCGGAGAGGTTCGGCTTCAACGAGAAGACGGCCGGAATCCCCGGTGCGCAGATCTCCACGATCCCGGAGGCATCGACGATGGACGACCGGCAGGCCGCCGTGTCCGCCATCGGCCAGGGGACCGTCCAGGCCACGAGCCTGCAGATCGCCCTCATGACGGCGACGATCGCCAACGGCGGGCGCCAGCCCGAGCTGACGTTCCTGCGCACGAGCAGGACCGCGGAGACGAAGCGCGTGATCAGCGCGAAGACCGCGTCGGGGATGCGCCAGCTGATGGCCGCGGTCATCGCGGACGGCACCGGCGAGAGCGCCCGCGTGCCGATCTCCGGGATCGTGACGGGCGGCAAGACCGGCACCGCCGAGCTCGCGACGACGCAGGGCGCCCAGTGCGACGCCGAGGCCGCCGCCCGGGCGCAGCAGCAGCAGCCCGACAAGGTCGCGGAGGCCCCCGAGCCCGTGTCCGCCTGCGGGAACGTCGACGGCAAGTCGACGACGGCCTGGATGTCGGCCTTCGCGCCCCTGACGCGGCGCGGCGACGTGGACCCGGTCGCGGTGGGCGTCCTGCGGGCCCGCAACTTCCAGGGCGGCGGCACGGCGGCCCCCGTCGCGCGCCAGGTCCTGACGGCGGCCCTCGGCCGCTGAGGGGGGGCGCGGCCGCGACCGCTCGGGCGGGGCGTCCGCCGGGGCGGTGCGGGGTGCCGGGGTGACGCGCGGCCGCTGAGGCGGGACGTGGTCGCCGACGCGGGGCCGGGCGCGGCC
>WLOB01000046.1 GCA_009699505.1 Actinomycetota bacterium
CCCCGCGCCCGCGCCGGCCGCACCGACCTCCCCCGCCGCGCCGTGAGGCCCCGGCCCGGCACGACGCGCGCCGCGACCCCCGGTCCGGCCGCGCGCACCCCCGTCACCCGCGACGTCGTGCCCGCGCGACCGCGACTCCCCCGCTCCCCAAGGGTTAGGACTGCACAGATGCGCCGCCTGCTCCCCATGCTCACCGCCGCGCTGCTGCTCGGCCTGCCCGCCGCGGCCTCAGCCGACAGCCGCCTCGAGGCGATGTTCCAGGACGACCCGCGGATCCTCAGCTCCGACGCGAAGGTCCGGAACGCGACGCTCGACGAGGCGAGGTCCCTCGGCGTGCAGCGCATCCGCGTGACGGCCTTCTGGAACCGCTTCGCGCCCAACGCGACCGGCACGGAGAAGCCCGCGAACTTCGACGGCAGCAACCCCGACGCCTACGAGAAGGGCCAGTGGGACGTGCTGGACGCCGTCATCACCGGCGCGAAGGAGCGCGGCCTGGCCGTGAACCTCAACCCCTCGGCGCCCGGTCCGAAGTGGGCGGGCTCCGCGTTCATCGAGGACCGCCTCGACGGCGTCACGAACCCCAGCCCCGTCGAGTTCGCCGCGTTCGTCGCCGCGCTCGGCAAGCGCTACGCCGGGACGTTCACCCCGGCGGGCGGCTCCGCCGCGCTGCCGCGCGTCGACTACTGGTCGATCTGGAACGAGCCGAACCAGGGCGCCTGGCTCGCGCCGCAGTGGGTCGGCACCGGCTCCTCCGCGGTGCCCGCCTCCGCCCAGCGCTACCGCGTCCTGGCCGCCGGCGCCTGGTCCGCCCTCGAGCTCACCGGCCACACGGTGGCGACGGACACGATCCTCGTCGGCGACACCGCCCCGAAGGGCCGGCCGACCGTCGCGAGCGTCGCCAGCGCGATGAGCCCGATCACGTTCCAGAAGCGCCTCTACTGCCTCGACGACCGGCTCCAGATCCTCAAGGGCGCCGCCGCGAAGGCGCAGGACTGCTCCGAGTCCGGCGACGCCGCGCAGTTCGTCTCCGCGAACCCCGCGCTCTTCCGGATGACGGGCTACGCGCACCACCCGTACGAGCTGGGCTTCAAGCCCGACCAGGCGCCGGAGAACCCGAAGGAGAACGTCACGACGGCCAACCTCGGCCTCCTGACGGACCAGCTCGACCGCATCATGGCCCGCTACGGCGTCGCCCGGAAGCCCGTGCCGCTCTACCTGACGGAGTACGGGTACCAGACGAACCCGCCGGACCGGCTCGGCGTGTCGCTGAACGAGCAGGCGGCCTACATCAACGAGGGCGAGTACATCGCCTGGCGCAACTCGCGGGTGAAGACCCTGTCGCAGTTCCTCCTCGTCGACGACGCGCCGATCCCCGGCACGGACAAGGCCGACAAGTGGTCCTCGTCCTTCCAGACCGGCCTGCGGTACGGGCCGGAGTCCGGCAAGGAGGGCAAGGCCAAGCCCGCCCTGAACGCCTACCGCCTCGCGTTCTTCCTGCCGCAGCGCACCGTGCCGTCGAACCGGAAGCTGAAGGTCTGGGGCCGCGTGCGTCCCGCCCGCAGCGTCACCACCGTGACCCTGCAGCTGCGCGGGAGGACCGGCTCCTACCGGACGTTCCGCACCCTGAAGACGAACCGGTACGGCTTCGTCAACACGACGGTCCGGGTGCGCTCGAGCTCCCGCGCCGCGCGCCTGACCTGGAAGTCCGGGTCGAGGACGTTCGCCAGCCGCGGCGTCTCCTTCAAGGTCCGCAAGCGGTAGCGGACCGGCGGGGCGACGGGTCACCGTCGGCCTCGCCGCGTCCCGGCCGGCGCGCGCCCCGGGGCGCGGCGCCGCTGGGAGGTGGAGCGCCGCCGGGAGGTGGAGCGCCGCCGGGAGGTGGAGCGCCCCGGGATCGTCCCGGCGCCCGCCCCCTACGGCGCGAGCCGCGTGAGCTCGGGCGCCGGCGCGTCGCGGACGACGAAGCGCTCGTCCAGGCGCCCGTGGCTGCGGCCCGCGACCACGCGGTGCAGCAGGTCCTCGTACTGCGTCGTGACGTGGTCCCAGGAGTAGGCCTTCGCCCGCTCGAGGGACCGCTCGCGCAGCGTCGCGACCCGCTCGGGGTCGAGCAGCAGCGCCTCGAGCTCGCGCGCCAGGGACGGTGCGCCCTCCGCGCCCGAGAACGTGTGGCCCGCCAGACCGATCGTCTCGACGTTCGGGGCGTGGTCGTTGACGAGGACCGCCGTGCCCGCGGCCATCGCCTCGAGGATCACGGGGTGCGTGCCGCCGACCTCCGTGGGGACGACGGACAGGTACGCGTGCTTCTGCAGCTCCCAGTAGCCGCGCCCGAAGACGTAGCCGGGGAAGAGCACCCGCGGGTCCGCGCCGCGGTGCACGGACTGGATGAACTCGTCCGCGTACGGCGCGCCGCCGACGACGACGAGCTTCTTGCCCCGCGTCACCGAGTACGGGATGCGGGAGAACGCGTCGACGAGGACGTGCGGGTTGTTCTCGGGCTCGAGGCGGCCGACGAAGAGGACGTACTCGCCCGGCGTCAGGCCGAGGCGCTCCAGCGTGTCGGTCGTGGTGTAGCCGGGGTCCTCGACGCCGTAGGGGATGACGTCGATCCGCTGGCCGTAGCGCTCGTCGAAGATGTCGGCCACGGAGTCGGAGTCCGTGAGCGCGACGTCGGCCCACCGGGGGGCGTTGCGCTCCGCGAAGCGCAGGTACGACTTGGCGGCGGCCGGCCACTTCGAGCGGTCGGAGTCCAGGCCGTCGACGTTGATGACCGTCGGCACGCCGGCGCCGCGCGTGATGCGGGTCAGCGGGCTGTTGCCGGCGATGAAGAACAGCGCCACGTCGGGCTTCAGGCGCCGCACGGCGTGCTCGGCCGACAGGTACGTGTGGACGAAGGTGTCGAGGTACTTGTTGCGGATCGTCGGCAGGTGCACGAGCCGGGCGCCCACGTGCTCGTGCAGGTCGCGGTCGACGACGTGCGGGCGGCAGTAGACGACGACCTCGTGACCGCGCTCGACGAAGCCCGCGGCCAGGTGCTCCGCGGCGGTCTCGAAGCCGCTGTAGGCGGCCGGGATGCCGCGGGTGCCGAGGATCGCGATCTTCATGGACGTGCGGAGGGCGGCGCGGACTCGGCGGGGTGCTCGGGGTGGGCGTCGCCGCCGGTCCCCTCCGGGCCGTCCTGGGGACGGGTCGGGGGTGCGGGCGGGCCGTTCCTGCGCGCGTGCTCGACGGCGAGCGTATAGGCCTCGACGTGACGGCGTGCCGCGATCGTCCAGCTGCGGGCGCCCGCGACGCGTCGCCCCGCGACCGCCAGCGCCTCGAGCCGGCGCGGGTCGCCCGCCAGGGTCCCGAGGACCCGGGCCAGCGCCTCGGCGTCCCGCGGCGGGAAGTACTCCGCGGCGTCGCCGCACGTCTCCGTGAGCCCCGGCGACGCCGCCGCGACCACCGGCAGCCCGCGGGCCATCGCCTCGAGCGGGGTGAGGCCCACGCCCTCGTGCAGCGCGGGGTGGACGAGCGCCAGCGCGCCGTCCATCAGCGCGAGGAGCGCCTCGCGGTCCGGTGCCTCGACGCGGCGCTCGCGGGCCGGCGACCCGCTCGGTGCGGCGGCCGCCGCCCGCTCCCGCGCGTCGCGCTCGGGGGCGCGCACGTGCCCGGCGAGGACGAGGTCCGGCGCCGCGTCGCCCAGCCGCTCCCGCAGCAGCGCGTGGGCGGCGCGGAGCGTCGGCAGGTCCTTGCGCGGCTCGTCGTCGCCGACGTAGAGGAGGTAGGGGCGCGCCGGGGTGCTCGATGCGGCGGGGGGCGCGGCGCCCGGCGGGGCGGGCAGGGCTCCGAGGCCGGCCGTGGTGTTCGAGGTGCGCGGCGCGGTGATCGGGGCGGCCGAGGCGGTCGGCGCGGGGCGCATCGTCGCGCCGTGCCGCACGTCGCGGGCCCGCCACTGCCCGGGCCCGTGCGGCGCGACGACGATCCGGTCGACCGGGACCCCCCAGCGCTCGCGGACGTCGCGGGCGGTCGACCGGGACACCGTCACGACCGCGTCGGCCCGCAGGGCGGCGGCGCGGTGCGTGCGCGACGCCCACCGGGCGAACCGCGGGTCGAACGCCTCGGGCAGCAGCTCGAAGGCGAGGTCGTGGACCGTGATGACCTGGGCGATGCCGGCGGTCGACCGACGCGGGCGGAAGACGGCCGGCAGCGGGTGGTGCACCACGTCGACGCGGTGCTGCGCGGCCAGGCGCGGCAGCGCGGAGTCGAGCCACCAGCGGTCGCGCAGGAGGTTGCGGGCGCTGCGCCAGCCCCCGCCGCCCGGTGCCGGACGGCCCTCGTCGCCGACCGCGACCACGTCGACGTTCAGCTCGTCCAGGGCGGCGCGCAGCCGCTCGACGTACGTCGCGGTGCCCGAGGCGCCCCGCAGCGCGTAGCTCGTGTCGAGGAGGACCTTCACCCGCGCCGAGCCTACCGGCGGGGACCCGGAGACCGGACCGGCCGGGCCGCGACCACGGGCCGACCGGGGGTCCCCGCCGCCCGTCGGCCGCCGCTCGGCCGGACGCGCTGCCCGACCGTCGCGGCGCTGACGGCGTCCCTGCCGGTCGTCCGCGGAGCCCCGCCCGTCGCGGGGCCGGGCCGACCCCCGGGAGGCCCGCGGGGACGCACCGCGCACGGCGGCTTGCCCGGCGGACTAGCCTTCCGGTGGATGCCGTCGCTTCTGGTGGTGCACGCGGTGGACCAGCCCGGCGGCGCCGAGCTCGCCCTCCTGCGCGCCGCCCCGACCCTGATCGACCGGGGCTGGCGGATCACGATGACCGGCCCGACCGGCCGCCGGCCCGCCTCGGCGCCCGAGGACGTCGTCTGGCGCCAGCAGGCCGTGGGCGGCCTCGGTCGCGGTCAGGGGGCGGCCGCGCTCCTGGCCTACGGGGCGTTCCGCGCGCTCGCCGCCCAGCACGACGTCGCCTACCTCAACGGCACCGTCCCGGCTCGGCTGCTGCCCGCGCTGGGCCCCGGTCAGGTGGCGGGCGTCGCCGCCCGCGGTCTGCGGCTGCGCGGCCACGTCGACGCCGCGATCGCCTCGCCGCCCGTCGTCCGCACGGTCCTGCACGTGCACGACATGGTCGCCCGCGTGCCGCGCTTCTGGGGGGCCGCCGACGCCCTCCTGGCCGACTCCCGGGCGTGCGCGGCGCCGGTCGCCGCCGCCCTGGGGCGCCAGGTCGGGGTGACGGGCTGCCCCGTCGACCTCGACCCCGCCCCCGTGACGCCGCCGTGGGCGCCCGACGGCCGGCCCGTCGTCGCGTTCGTCGGCCGGATCGAGCCGCGCAAGGGCCCGCTCGACCTCGTCACCGCCGCCGAGGCCGTCCGGGTCGTGGTGCCCGACGCCCGCGTCGTGGTCGTCGGCGACGACACCTACGACGCCGACCCGCGCTACGCCCGCATCGTCGACCGGCGCGCCGACGCCGCCCGCGTCGAGCGCTGGCCCTGGCAGGCCGGCGGCCCCGGACTCCTGCGGCACGTCGACGTCCTCGTGGTGCCCTCGGACCGCGAGCCCTTCGGGACGATCGCCGCGGAGGCCCTGGCGGTCGGCGTCCCCGTCGTCGCCGGGGCCGTCGACGGGCTCGTCGAGGTCGTCCGGGACGGCGTCACGGGCCGGCTCGTCCCGCCGCACGACCCGCTCGCCCTGGCCCACGGGATCATCTGGGCGCTCCAGAACGGCCCTCTGCTGCGCGAAGACTGCCTCGAGGCCGCGCGGCGCTGGTCGCTCGAGGCCGTCACGGACCGCATCGAGGCGGCGCTCACCGGCGCGCCGGCCCCCGTCCCGGCCGACCCCCGCCCCGGCGACCAGGTTCGTCACGGCGCCGTCGGGGACGAGCGCGCGTGAGGACCCCGGTCGACCTCCGGGGCGCGGCTCCGGGCGCCCGCCCCGGCACGGGCGTCGCCGACGCGGCCGGGCCCGTGGCGTGAGGGTCCTGCTCGACGTCCGGGGCGCGGGGGACGTCCGCGGCATCGGGCGCTACGTGCGCTGCCTGCTCGACGGCCTCCGCGCGACGGCCGGGCCGGACGACGAGGTCTTCGAGGTGCTGGGCGGGCGCGGGCGGGCCGAGGCCGACGTCTTCCACAGCCCGTGGCTCGACGGCGCCCTGCTGCGTGCCGGGCGCCCCCAGGTCGTGACGCTGCACGACGTCGTGCCGCTCAAGCGCCGACGGGAGTACCTGCGCACCGGCGTCCGGTTCCGCCTGCGGTACCTGGCCGTGCAGCGCGCCGACCTCGTCCTCGTGCCGACCCGCGCCGTCGCCGACGACGTCGCGGAGCACCTCGACGTCCCGGAGGAGCGCCTGCGCGTCGTCCACGAGGCCGCCGCGCCGCACCTGGCGCCCGCGGGGCCGGACGAGGTCGCCGACGTCCGTGAGCGGCTCGACCTGCCCGAGCGGTTCCTCCTGTGGGTCGGCGGCATGCGCCACCCCGACCCGCGCAAGCGCCTCCCGGAGCTCGCCGCGGCCCGGCGGACGATGCCGCTCGTCCTCGTCGGTCCCGTCGGGCCGTGGGCGCGCGACCTGCCGGGCGTCCAGCTGACGGGCGAGGTCTCCGACGACGACCTCAGCGCGATCTACTCCGCCGCCCACGCGCTCGTCCTGCCGTCGGACGACGAGGGCTTCGGCCTGACGCCCGTCGAGGCCCTGCGCTGCGGCTGCCCCGTCGCGTGCTCGGACGTCCCCGCCCTGCGCGAGGTCCTGGGCGATCGGGTGGCCTTCGCCCCGCACGACGACGTCGAGGCCCTCGTCCGCGCCGCCGAGGCCCTGCGGCACCCGGCACCGGCCGCACCGCCGTGGACCTGGGAGGACGCGGGCCGCGCCACCTGGGACGTCTACCGGGAGCTGGCGGCGGGCTGAGCGGCGGGGCCGACCGGGGTCGGCGGCGCGGTGGGGCGGGAGGCGACGCGAGGCCGCGCGAGGGACCGACACGCATCCCTCAGGCCGTATTCCTGCGGCGCATCATGATGCCGCCGGGGAATCAGGGCGCCCGGGAACCAGTCGGCCCGGGAGGACAACACGCACCTCACGAGCCGCCGAGCGCGTCCGAGCCGCCGTGGCTTCGTCCCAGCGTCGGTGCCTCGTCCCAGCCGCCGTCGCCTCGTCCTGGCTGGCCAGCCAGTCAACGAGGCGGTACCCTGCGCCCATGAGCACCGCCGCGCCCGCCGACGCCGTCGCGAACCGCGTCTCGTACCCGCCCGAGCCGTGGCAGCTCGGCGGCAGCATGCTCATGACGATGTGGCGGCTGCCGACCGCCGACGTGCGACGCGAGGCCGAGCGGTACGTGCCCGAGGGCGTCCGGCTCGTCACCGCCGGCCGGCACGCGCTCCTCTTCACCGCGTTCGTCCGCTACACGCCGGGGAGCGTCCTGTCGTACGACGAGCTGCTGGTCGCCGCGGTCGGCCGGCGGGGCGCGTCGCCCGTCGCCGTCATCCCGCACATCTGGGTCGACAGCCCGGCGTCCGTCGCCGGCGGCCGCGAGCTCTGGGGCATCCCGAAGGGCCTCGCCGACTTCGAGCAGACGTGGGAGAACCCGCTCGTCGCCCGGGCGAGCATCGAGGGCCGCGAGCTCGCGTCGGTCCGCGCCGCCCAGGGCGTCCGGCTGCCGGGCTGGCACCGCCTGCCGATGCCGACCGCCCAGCGCCTCGACGGCCACGACGCCTACGCCCAGGTCCAGTCGCTCGCCCGCCTGCACCTCGGATCCGCCGCCTGGTCGTTCCCGGACGACTCGCCGCTCGCGTTCATCACCCGCGGCCGGCCGCTCGTGACGAGCGTGCTGCGCCAGATGACGATCCGCTTCGGGCCGTCGACGCGCCGCCCGACCCAGCGCTGACGGGTCGGCGAGCCCGCCGGGCCGCCCGGCCGGCCGAGGAGGCCCGGACGACGGCCGCTGGTCGGCGGCTCGACTTCCGGACGGCGGGGGGCCGGCGGGCCACGCCGCGCCACCGTCCCGCTCAGCACCGCACCCCCTCGCGGCGGTCCGCCACCAGCGCCCTCGGCTGTCGGCGCAGGGCGTGGGGCAGCGCCGGCCACGTCGTCCGGACCGCCGTGCGCAGGACGCCGAGGGCCGCCTCGTCGACGAGCGAGCGGTCGACACCCAGGACCTCGCGCGCCCGGCGCGGCAGGGTGACGCGGCCGAGCCACGGGCCCAGGCGCACCGCCGCCGGGCGCAGGCCCGCCCAGACGAGGCGGGGGATCTCGGGCAGCGGCGGTGGCTGGTGCTCGACCCGCCGGACGCCGAAGAGCGCGACCGGCGTCGCCTCGAGGACGTCGTCGAGCATCTCGTCCCAGTAGCGGCGGAAGGCCGCGTAGTCGCGCGGCACCGGGCGCAGGCTCATGCCGTACCGGGCGTACCAGGTGATCGACTCGCGGTAGAGCCGCTCCTGTGCGTCGTCGGACAGCGGCGTGCCGAGCAGCCGCTGGGTCGCGAGCTGCCCCTCGAAGAACGTCGCGTGCGCCCAGTAGAAGGCCTCGGGGTCCAGCGCTCGGTAGCCGCGGCCGTGCAGGTCGGTGCCCTTGATGCCCTTGTGGAAGTCGCGGACGTGCGGACCGGTCCCGCGCTCCGCCCGGTCGTAGACGACGCCCAGGATCGGCGGCCCCGACCGGCGGATGCGGTCCATCGGGTTGGCGAAGAAGTCCGAGTGGTCCACCAGCGTCTGCGAGATCACCGGGTGCATGTTCTGCAGGACGCCCGCGCGCTCGGCGAGGACGAGGCCGCGCAGGTCGCCGAAGTACCGCCACGTCAGCGACCGCGGCCCCAGCGGCAGGCCGAGCTCGGCGACCTCGTCGCGGCGCATTCCGCGGTCGACGGTCGAGGCCGCCCGGGCGGGCGGGGCGGCCCTCGTCGGGCCGGACCCGGTCGGGACGGTGCTCATCGTGCCTCCTCGGTGGTGGGGCCGGCGGCCCCGGCGGTGGCGGTGGCGGCGGTGGCGGTGCCGGCGGAGGACCCTGCGGCGGTGGCGGTGGCGGCGGAGGACCCTGCGGTGGTGGCGGCGGTGCCGGCCCTTGTGGCGGCGGCGGCGGTGGTCCCGGTCGCGGCGGTCGCGGTCACGTCGGCCACGCCCGGCCGCGACCAGAACGCGTACTCCGACGGCCGCACGCGTCGGACCCGGGCGGCGTACTCGCGCATGAAGCCGGGCCAGTTGGCCGTCACCCGGCCGCCCTCGACGCGGTACCAGGAGTCGCAGCGCGTCCAGATCGAGCCGTGCAGGCGCTCCTGGACCCGGGCGTCGGACACCGCCATCACCGTCGGCTCGACGTCCATCGCGTCGGCGCCCGCGGCGTCGAGCCGGGCCAGCGCGTCGACGAGGTGGCCGGCCTGCGCCTCGAGCATCTCGACGACCGACCCGACGCCGAGGTTCGTGTTCGGGCCGCCGAGCAGGAACATGTTGGGGAAGCTCGCGACCGTGATCCCGTGGTGCGCCCGGGGTGCGTCGCCCCAGACCTCGGACAGCTCGCGGCCGCCCCGGCCCCGGATGCGCATCGGCGCGACGAACCGCGTCTCGAAGCCCGTCCCCCACACGAGGACGTCGGCGGGGCGCTCGCGGCCGTCCGCCGTGACGATCCCGTGCTCGGTGACGTGGTCGATCCCGTCCGCGACGAGCTCGACGTCGTCGCGGCCCAGGGCCGGCAGGTAGGCGCTCGAGAACAGCACCCGCTTGCAGCCCAGGGGGTGGTCGGGCCGCGTCCGCTCCCGCAGCTCGGGGTCGGGCACCTGCAGCCGCATGAACGCCCGGGAGACCCCCTCGAGCGCGGCGCGGGCCGGCGGCGCCACGGTGAGGCCGGCGATCAGCCCCTCGAGCAGCAGCCGACCGCCCTCCCGTCGCGCGACCTGGACGCCCGGCACCCGCTCGACGATCTCGCGGACCACCCGCGGGTACGGCGCGTTCGAGCGCGGCAGGAGCCACGGCGCGGAGCGCTGGTAGACGTCGACGTGCGCCGCGGCCTCCGCGACCGGGGGCACGAACTGGACGGCGCTGGCGCCCGTGCCGACCACCGCGACGCGCCGGCCCGTCAGGTCGATGTCGTGGTCCCACTCCGCGGAGTGGAAGACGGGGCCGGCGAACCGCTCGATCCCCGGGAGGTCCGGGACCGCCGGGCGGGTGAGCTGCCCGCAGGCCGGGACGAGGACGTCGGCGACGAAGGTCCGGCCGTCCGCGGCGCGGAGCGTCCACTCGCACGTCGGCTCGTCCCAGGTCGCCTCGACGATCTCGGTCCGCAGGTGGACGTCGTCCAGCACCCCGTGGTCGTGGGCGACGCGCCAGAGGTAGTCGTGGATCTCCGCCCGGGGCGAGCAGGGTCGCGACCAGTCGCGGCGCTGCGCGAAGGAGAACGAGTAGACGTAGGACGGCACGTCGCACGCCGCACCGGGATACGTGTTGCGCGCCCAGACGCCGCCGACGTCGTCGCCGCGCTCGAAGAGGGCGATCCGGTCGTGCCCGGCGCGGCGCAGCGCCACCGCCGCGCCGATCCCGCCGAAGCCCGTGCCGACGACGGCCACCCGCCGCGTCCGCCGGCCGGGCGTCGCGGGCCCGCGCCGCCCGCGGAGGCGCCGCCGCCCGGGAGGGTCGGGAGACCCGGGAGGGTCGACAGGCCGGGGAGGGCCGGCAGGGCCGGCAGGCCGGGCAGGGTCGGGAGGCCGGGCGGCCCGGGGAGCGTCGGCAGGCGGATCATCGGACGGGGCCGTCGAGGAGGGTCGTCATCGACCCGGACGCTAAGACGAGCATCCGCTCACGTTTAAGTCGCGTTCTGGCAGGATGCCCCGTCATGGGCGAGAACCGCCGCAGGCAGCCGCAGCAGGAGCGCTCGCGTCAGACCGTCGAGCGGATCGTGGCCGCGGCCGCTCGCGTTCTGGAGCGCGAGGGCGACCGCGCGGCGACGACGAACCGGATCGCCGCGGAGGCCGGCGTCAGCCCGGGCAGCCTCTACCAGTACTTCGCCGACCGGGACGACCTGCTCCTGGCCGTCACGGAGCGGGTGGTGGCCGAGTTCGAGGCCCGCGTCGTGCCGGCGCTGCGGCAGGCGGCGCGGGAGGACGTCGTCGCCGGGATCGTCACCGTGGTCGGGGCGACCCTCGACGCGATGGAGGACCGCGCGCCGCTCCTGCGCGCCCTGACCGCGCGGGTGCCGGGCAACCGGCAGGAGGAGGTCCTCCGCGCGCTGCGCGCCCGCGTCACGGACTTTGTCTACGCCTCCACGGCGCGCAACCGGCCCGAGCTCTCGCCGATCGAGCTCGAGCGGATCACGTGGATGCTCGTCGAGCTCGCGCAGTCCCTGCCGCTGCGCTACGTCCTGGACCGCCCGCCGATCCCCCGGGACGAGTTCGTCCGCGACACCGTCCGCCTGCTGGCGACGCACGCCATCGGGGCGGGGCCGCAGCCGGACGACGCGACCTGACCGCCGTCGTCGCCCTCAGCCGTCGGCCGGCGTGGCCAGCACCGCGGCGACCGAGCCGGTCAGCCGGGCGAGGACGGCGCGCGTCTCGGCCAGCTCGTCGCGGGTCAGGCCCATCGCCCGACCGACGGCGGTCGGGATCCCCCGCGCGTCCTCGCGCATCGCGACGCCGTCCTCCGTCAGCTCGACGAGGACGGAGCGCTCGTCCTCGGGACGCCGGACCCGGCGGACGGCGCCCTGCGCCTCGAGGCGCTTGAGCAGCGGCGACAGCGTGCCGTAGTCGAGCTGCAGCGCCTCGGCCAGCTGCCCCACGGGCACCGCCCCGCGGTCCCACAGCACGAGCATCACGAGGTACTGGGGGTAGGTCAGCCCGAGCGGCTCGAGCAGCCGCCGGTAGAGCCCGGTGACGGCGCGCGAGGCCGAGTACAGGCCGAAGCAGAGCTGGTCGTCGAGCAGCATCGAGAGCTCCGCCGGGGGCGGCAGCGGGCCCCCCTGGGGCGCGGGCGGAGGCGACTCGGGCATCCCGTCGAGCGTAGCGCCCGGCGGCCGGACCTCGCGCACGACCCCATCGTCAGCGTTTAGATTGTGCACGATGAAATCGCGTGCTAGGTTCTTTTGGCAGCACGCCACCCCGTACCGAGAGCCCCACATGTCCTCCTCCGCACCCCGCCCCGTCCTCGAACCCGCCGCCCAGGCGTTCGTCGAGGCCACCGCCAACCCGCCGTTCCTCTACGAGCTCGAGCCCGCCGAGGGCCGCGCGGCCGTCGAGGACGTGCAAGCCGGTGGCGACCTCCCCGCCGCCGACGTCCGCGATCTCCAGGTCGCCACCCCGCACGGCGAGATCACCGTCCGGATCGTCCGGCCCGAGGGCGCCGAGGGCGCGCTGCCCGTCGTCCTCTACGTCCACGGCGCGGGCTGGGTCTTCGGCTCCCGCCACACGCACGAGCGGCTCGTCCGCGAGCTCGCCGTCCGCACCGGCGCCGCCGTCGTCTTCCCGGACTACGACCGCTCGCCCGAGGCGCGCTACCCCGTCGCGATCGAGCAGTCCTACGCCGTCGCCCGGTGGATCGGCGAGCAGGGCGCGGCCGAGGGCCTCGACCCGACCCGCCTGGCCGTCGCCGGCGACTCCGTCGGCGGCAACATGAGCGCCGCGCTGACCCTGATGGCGAAGGAGCGCGGCGACGTCCGCTTCGCCGCCCAGCTCCTGTTCTACCCCGTCACCGACGCCGCCTTCGACACCGCCTCGTACGAGCAGTTCGCGACGGGCTACTTCCTGGCGCGCGACGGGATGCGCTGGTTCTGGGACCAGTACACGACGGACGAGGCGCAGCGCGCGGAGATCACGGCCTCGCCGCTGCGGGCGACCACGGAGCAGCTGGCCGACCTGCCGCCGGCGCTCGTCATCACGGGCGAGGCGGACGTGCTGCGCGACGAGGGCGAGGCCTACGCGGCCAGGCTGCGCGAGGCCGGGGTCCCCGTGACGGCCACCCGGTACGGCGGCATCATCCACGACTTCGTGATGCTGAACGCGCTCGCCGAGACGCAGGCGGCGAAGGCCGCGACGGCGCAGGCCGCCGCGTTCCTGAAGGACGCGCTCCGCGCGTAGGACGCGCCCGCCCGCCCGCGCCCCGGCGTGGGCGGGCGGCCGCGGCCGGGCGTGGCCGGACGGCCGCGGCCTACGGCAGCGTCAGGTTCTCGAACGCCACGGAGCGGTTCGCGCTGCGTCGCACGAACGTGAAGTCGAACGCGCCGTGCGCCCGGGCGATCGCGCGGACGTCGAGCCGGACCGTCCGCCGGCGGACCGGGTCGCGGACGGGCAGGACGAAGCGGGTGCTGACGCCCGAGACGAGCTCGCGGCCGGCCTCGGCGTCCCGCCGGAACGCCTCGTACGTCGCCCGGGCGAACCGGCAGCCGGTCGGGCGGCTCACGAGCATCCGGTAGGTGCCGGAGCGGGTCGGTCCGCAGTCGACGGGCCGGCCCGTGGCGAGCCCCCGCGGCACGCCGACCGCGGTCCGCGCCGGCCCGGCGGCGGCCCGGGCGGACGGCTCGACCAGCACGGCGCTGCCGGTCGTCGCCCCGGCCCCGACGGCCGCGGTGGGGATCGCGGCGAGCCCTGCGAGGCCGGCCGCGAGGGCGAGGCGGCGTGCGGCGCGCTGGCGGGATGGACGCATGCGGCGACCGTAGTCGCGGCGTCTCGTGCGCTCCCGGGTTCTCAACGGATGATGCCCGGGGCGATCGGGCGGTCGTCCACCGGGCGCGGACGGTCGCTCGTCGCCGGCCGGTCGCCCGTCACCGGGCGGGACCGAGGTCGAACGTGCGCGTCCCGGGCCCGTGGGTCCACGAGGCGACGGTGCCGGTCAGCCGCAGCGACCGGGGGACGATCTCGGCGCCGCCGGTGTCCACGATCGTCCGCCGGCCACGGGCCGTGAAGGCGATGACCGCGGCGGTGGCGCCCGCGGGCAGCTCGGACGTGCCGGAGGGCGCCTCGCCGGCGACGACGACCACGAGGCGCCCGGCGGCGTCGAGCGCCGTGGCGGCGATCGGCGGCAGCGTGGAGGCGTCGTCGTCCTGGCTGTCGTACGCCCAGAAGGCGTGGCCGCGCCCCGTCGCCACGTCGACGACCCGGCGCTCGGCGCCGCCCTCCCCCATGAGCGTCCCGTAGCCCGAGCGGACGACGACCCGGGTGCCCGCCGACCGGCCGAGGCTGAACCGCGTCGAGCCGACCGTCCGGCCGGCGAGGACCTCGCGGACCGCGTCGCCGAGCCGCCGGACGCGGCTCCCCCGGGTCGTGCACCCGTAGTACGCGTGGCCGTAGACCCCGTCGCCCCGCTCCGCCCCGGCATCGGTGCTCCGGTCGGCGACCCGGACCCGCACGACCCGCACGGCCGGGTTCCCGGGGACGAGGTCCCTGCCGTGCAGCGCGCTGCAGCGCTTCGGGACCGTCGCCGCCGAGGCCGCGGTGCTCGTCCCGAGGGACGCGGCGGCGGCCAGGCCGAGGAGCAGGAGCGTCGCTGGACGGCCACCGGGGTGCATGCCCTGACCGTACACCGTCGCGTGAACGACGTTCACCCGCCGCGCAGCTCCTTCGCCAGCCGCGCCATCCCCAGGGCCTCCGCCGCGTCGGCGCCGCCGGCGCGGTCGGTGCGGCCGTCGGGCACCGCGTCGACGTCGAGGTCGTGCAGCAGGGCGACCGCGTGGTCGCGGCGGGCGTCGGCGGCGTGCTCGCGCAGCGTCCCGGCCAGACGCGGCGTGAGGCCGTCGCCGTGGACGGGGTCGCCGCCGGGCTCGCCGTCCGGACCCTCGGCCCCCGCGGCGCGGAGGACGCCCTCGAGGTCGCCGTGCCTCGCGAGCAGCCGGGCGGCGGTCTTGGCACCGATGCCCGGGACGCCCGGGATGCCGTCGGACTGGTCGCCTCGCAGCGCGATCAGGTCGGTGACCTGGTCGGGGCGCACCCCGAGCTGCTCCTGCACCCCGTCGACGTCGATCGTGACGAGCCCCGGGCCGCGGCCCGCGGGGCGCCGGACGACGGTGCGCTCGTCGACGCAGGCCATCAGGTCGCGGTCGGCGGTGACGACGACGGACCGACCGCCGTGGCTCGACCGCCGCCCCGACAGCGTGCCGATGACGTCGTCGGCCTCGAGGTCGCCCCCGTCGCGGACCGCCCAGCCGAACGCGGCGCAGAGGTCCTGCGCCTGGTCCCAGCGGTGGCGCAGCGCGTCGGGCATCGGGTCGCGGTGCGCGTGGTAGGCGGGCAGGAGCTCGACGCGGTGGGTGGCCTCCTCGGACCCGAAGGCGCAGCAGACCGCGGCCGGGTCGTGCTCCTCGATCTCGGCGAGGATCGTCCGGACGGTGCCCAGGAGCGCCCCGATCGGCTCCCCGTCCGCCCCCTTGATGCTCGACGGCAGCGCGAAGTGCGCGCGGTAGAGCAGCCACGGGACGTCGAACAGGAGCAGCGGGCCGGACACGCGCCCAGGCTAGAGCAGCCGGGCGCGGGTCCGGGATCGTCGCCGTCGCGCGTGCCGGCCCCGCCCGGGAGCCGGGCCGGCGCGCTCCCGGCCTCAGCCCGCCGCCGCGGCCACGGCGGCGCGGGCGGACGCCGCGTCGGCCGCGGCGAGCGCCGTGGCGGCCAGCGACCGGCACTCCTCCAGCGTGCGGACGGCCAGCGCCGCCCGGACGTCGGCGACGCTCGAGGACGCCATGGACAGCGAGGTCACGCCGAGGCCGACGAGGACCGGGGCCAGGAGCGGGTCGCCCGCCGCCTCGCCGCAGACGCCGACCGGGGTGTCCTGCGCGCCGCCGGCGGCCCCGACCATCTGGATCAGGCGCAAGAGCGCGGGCTGCCACGGATCGAGCAGGCCGGCGAGCTCGGACTGCAGGCGGTCGGCCGCGAACGTGTACTGCGAGAGGTCGTTCGTCCCGATCGAGACGAAGTCGCACGCGGCGACGAGCGCGTCGGCGGCCAGCGCGGCGGCGGGCACCTCGACCATCGTGCCGACCGTCCGCAGGCCGTGGCCCTTGGCGGCGGCCGAGAACGCGGCGGCCTCGATCGGCGTGGCGATCATCGGCGCCATGACCCAGACGTCCGCCGCGCCCGCGGGCGCCCGGCGGCCGTCGGCGGCCCCGTCTCCCGTCCCTCCGCCGGTCGCGTCGGCGCCCGGGCCGGTCGCGGACTCCTCCTCGACCGCGGCGACGGCCGCCGCGATCGCGCGGAGCTGGTCGTCGAGCAGGTCGGGGTGGCGCCACGAGGTGCGGTAGCCGCGCACGCCCAGCGCCGGGTTGGGCTCGTCGGGGTCCGTCAGGAACGGCAGCGGCTTGTCCGCGCCGGCGTCCAGGGTGCGGACGACGACCTTGCGGCCGGCGAACGCGGCGAAGACGTCGCGGTAGGCGGCGGTCTGCTCGTCGAAGGTCGGGGCGGTGGCGCGGTCGAGGTACAGGAGCTCGGTCCGCAGGAGGCCGACGCCCTCGACGTCGCCCGCCGCGGCGGTCGCGGGGTCCTCCCCCGCCCCGAGGTTGACCAGGAGCGCGACGCCGTGGCCGTCCTTCGTGCGGCCCGGGCCGGAGTGCGCGGCGGCCAGGCGACGCCGGGCCTCGAAGGCCTCGCGGCGTGCCCCGACGGCGGACTCCTCCGGGTCGACGAG
>WLOB01000460.1 GCA_009699505.1 Actinomycetota bacterium
CAGGGCGAACAAACCGAGACCACCCGCCAGCGGTCCCGACGCGTCAGGCGCCGGGACCGCGACCGTCCCCCTGCCTCAGCGGCAGGGGTACGGCAGCTTGCGGAACGGCCCGGCCGTCACGCTGTTCTTCGTCATGATCACCTGGCGGTAGCGGCCCGGGCGGGTGTCGTAGCGGACGCCGGCGACCTTCACCGTCGCCCGCACGCCCTTGGGCACCCGGGGGATGCGCACGGCGCGGCACTTCGGACCGAGGTCGAAGCCGAGCCTGCGCCCGTCGCTGAGGACCGCCGTGGCCGAGTAGCGCGACGCGCCCGCGACCTTCGGGAAGACGACGACCAGCGCGCCGCTCTTGACCCGGCGGGCCCGGAGCCGGCCCGGCTGCGCCGGCAGGGTCTCGCGCGGGGCGACGAACGACCCGATGATCTCCTTCGTCACGGCGATGCCCTTGCGCGTCACGACCGCCTGCACCGTGCGACGGCCACCGGGGCCGCGCGACGACTTGAACGTCTTCGTGACGCACATGAGCCGGCGACCGTCGGGCAGCCGCCGCGTGCTGCGGCACGGCACGCCCTTCACGGAGGCGACGATCGTCCGGCCGATCTTCGGGCCCCGCTCCGTCAGGCGCACGGAGGTGCCCTCGGCGACGGCGTAGGCCAGCGTGACCTGCTGCCGGCCGGTCCTCGTCTTCCTGACCTGCCCCAGGAGCACCGACGGCGCCTCGAGGTCGGCGCGGTCCAGGCGCGTCGGGGCGGACGTCGAGCCCGGCGCCGCCTCGACGGTCCAGACGCCCGCGGCCGGCCGGATGAGCACGATGCTCGTCGTGCCGTCCGTCGCGTTCTCGACGAGCGTGTAGCGCCCCTTCACCTGCGCGGTGCCGGTGGCGGCCGGCGACGTGATGGTCGCGCCGCCCGGGCCCCGGACGACGACCTTCGGCGGGCCGTCGCTGCCGACGACGCGGAGCGTCACGGCCTTCGTGCCCTTCGAGATGTCCTCCGAGAGGACCTTGGTCGCCGGGCGCGTGGTCGCGGCGGCCGGGTCGGTCGACGTCGTCGTGGCGGCGTCGACCGTGCTGGACCTCGTGCTCGCCGGCAGGTCACCCGCCGCGCGGGAGGTCGCCGGGCCACCGCGGGTCGCCTTGTACGGCCCGAAGTCGCAGGAGCCGCCGAGCAGGTCGACCTTCTTCGTCGCGAACGTGTAGCCGAAGCCGCCCTTGATCGGCACCTCGACCCTGCGGGTGCTGAACGAGATCGAGCCGAAGCCGAAGGAGCCCGTGCGCGCGTTCACCGGCTCGTAGAACACGAGGGTGCCGAGGTCGAGGCAGCCGACCACGCCGGAGCTCGAGATGAGCCCCCGCGCGGTCGCGCAGGGGAGACCCGTGATGCAGCCCTTCAGCGAGCCCTCGACGTTGAAGAGGTCGTTCCGGGGCTCGATCCACCCGTTCGCGGTGCCCTCGATGCTCGCGATCTCGAAGTCGAGCTTCGCCTTGAGGTCGAAGTCGACGTCGCCCCAGGCGTTGAACGTCACGTCGCCACTGCCGACCTCCTCGTCGAAGACCTTGACGTTGCCCCCGACGAGGAGGGTCCAGGGGTCCCGGCCGTTCGCGTCGGTGTAGAGGAAGCGCCCGTTGACGCCGAGGATCGGACCCTTCGGGGTCGGCAGCGCGGCGACGCCGACGTCACCGCGGAGCTTGAACGGCGGGGGCGAGAGGCAGAGCCCGACGCCGACGCGGTTGAGGAAGACGCCCGGCACGATCGGCACGGAGGTGCCGAGGTCGTCGACGAAGCCGCCGAGCTTGCTGACCCGACCGTCGGCGAGCCCGCCGAACGCCGCGAGCTTCGTCTCGCTCGCCGTCGGCAGCTGGATCACGGCGTTGCCGTCCCAGCGGTCGGTGCCCGTGTCGGTCTCGCAGGTGATGTACGGCTCGCCGTCGAGGTCCGGCGCCTTGCACGCCTCGAGCGACTGCCCGCCGGAGGGCACGAACGAGAAGCAGGTCTCGACGACCTTGATGCGGCCGAGCCAGACGTTCTTCGCCTGGATCTTCAGGCCGTCGTAGCGGATGCCGGAGTCGTCGACCCGCAGGCTCGCCGCGCCCGTGACGCTGCCGGCCTCGGTGGCGGGGCTGGAGCGGAAGGACCCCGGCAGCTCGATGTTCATCGGCAACGTCGCGTAGGGCCTGCCGCCCGCGGTCAGGCCGATGCGCAGGGCGATCGAGCCGCGGACCTTGAGCCCGAAGAGCTGCGCGCGGGACGGGACGGCGAGGGTCGCGACCGTCCCCTCGTCGCCGGCGTCGCCCTCGGGCAGCGAAAAGTCGATGTCGCCCGAGAAGGCGTCGAGCGCGCCGAGGCGGATCGCGGCGTCCTGCGTGACGAAGCGGCCGCCCGGGTGGGCGGCGTCGGGGAAGGTGACCTGGAACCGCTGGCCGAAGTCGGGGAAGGGGATGCCGTTGAGCCGCACGCCGTCCGTGGTCTCCCACCGGGCGGAGGGCGACGCGGCGACCTGCGTGAAGCAGCCCGTCGTCGTGACCTCGGTGAGCTCGAACGCCAGGCGCTTGGTGCAGGGCGGCTCCGGGGCCGGCTCGGGGACGGGCGGGGCGCCCGGGGCCGGGGCGGCCGGCTCGGTGACGTCGAGGGTGCGGGTCACGACCGTCTCGTGCACGGGGTCCGCGGTGTCGCGGATGCGGACCCGGACGGTGCGGGGACCGGCGGTCGGGTACGTCGGCGTGACCGTCCGGTCCGTGCTGTCGTCGAACTGGCCGTCGTCGTCCGTGTCCCAGGCGTAGAAGTAGCTCGTGTTGGTGTCGTTGCCGCCGGCCTGCGTGGCCGCCAGCCGGACGGGCCGACCCGGTCGCGCGGGGTCGGGCGTGGCGGTGATGGTGCCGACCAGGGCCGGATCGACGGTGACCGTCAGCGAGGCGGGCGTGGGCGTCCCGCACGTGCCGTTGATCCCGGAGGCCTCGACCGTGTGGGGGCCGACGGTGTCGAAGGCGACCTTGAGCTCCCTCGCCCCGGGGCTGCTCGCGAGCGCCGTCTTCGACACGACCCCGTCGACCGTCCACCTGACGTCGAAGTCGCAGTCGCTGGTGATGCCCGTGGTGAAGGTGAGGATCTCGCCGACCACCGGCTCGGGCTGGTTCACCGACAGCGGGACGGGGGCGGCCTGCGCCCCGGCCTGCGACGGGATCGCCGACGCGAGGAGGAGGAGGAGCAGCGCCAGCGCTGCTCCGAGCGACCATCGCCACGCGAGTGATGGTTCACGCCGTACGTCCATGTGTGTTCCCTGGTTCCCGGCGCTGCGGGGGTGCGGCGCCGGACGGCAGTGAATCACGGACCCCCCGGGACGTGGAGCGCCAGACTAACGGTGGTCACCTTCCGTCCGGACGCGGGGGTGAACGGTGGTCGCCATCCGTCCATGCGGGGCGTCCGGGGCGCGCCCCCGGACGGGACCGCGACGCGCGTGAGGGACGCGCGATCCTCCGTCCCG
>WLOB01000461.1 GCA_009699505.1 Actinomycetota bacterium
CGCCCCGCCCCGCCCCGCGCCGGCCGCCCGCCCCGGCTCAGCCCCCGGCCGCCGCCAGGACCTCGGCGGCGATCGCCCGGGCGGCGTCGGGGCGCGCGAGGGCGGCGGAGGCCTCGGCCATGGCGCGCAGCCGGGCCGGGTCGCCGAGCAGGGCCGAGACGGTGTCGCGCAGGCCCTCGGCGGTCAGCTCGTGGTCGGCGATCACGACCGCCGCGCCGCCGTCGGCCATCCACCGGGCGTTCGCGGTCTGGTGGTCCGCGGCGGCGTGCGGATAGGGGACGAGGACCGCGGGCCGGCCGTGGGCGGTGACCTCGGCGATCGAGCCGCCGGACCGGGCGACGACCAGGTCGCAGGCCGCGATCGCGGGGCTCAGCGGCGAGAGGTAGTCGTAGAGGGCGTAGGTGGCGGCGCGCTCGACGTTCTCCGCCGTCGCGTCCGTCGGGACCGCGTCGGCGATCAGGGGGACGTCGGTGCCGCCCGCGTCGATCGTCTCCCCCGCCGCCACCACGCGGACGTCCTTCGGGCTCACGCCGTCGCGGTCGTCGTCGAGCGCCACGGTGCCGGCCTCGTCGCCGTCGATCGCCAGCCCGCCGGCCTCGCGGACCCGCGGGGCCAGCTCGGGGAAGTCGCGGCGGCCCGAGGCGTGCAGGACCGCCACGTCGGTGTCGCCCGACCCGTCCAGCGCCGGGGCGCGCAGGCCCGCCAGACCGCCGACGGCCGCCTCGTTGACCGAGCGCGCACCGAGCGAGCCGCCGAAGACCAGGACGGTGGGCGTGCGCTCGTCCAGGCCGAAGCGCTCGCGGGCCCCGGCGTGGTCCGCGAACGGCGGCGGCACGGGACGCCCGGTCACGAGGAACGTCGGCTCGTCGCGGCCGGCGATCGGGAAGCCGAGGCAGACGCGGTGTGCCCGCGAGTGCAGCATGCGATTGGAGACGCCGAGGTGGGAGTCGGCCTCCGTGAGGACGAGCGGGACCCCCCGCGAGACCGCGGCCGCGCCGACGACGCCGGCCAGGTAGCCCCCGCCGCCCATGACGGCGTCGGGCCGCAGCTCCTTCAGGACCTTCCGGGCGGCGCGGACCGCCCCGACCGCCCGGCCGCCGGCGCGGGCGGCCTTCAGCGGATTCGTGCGGCTGAAGCCCTCGACGGAGATCCGCCGCAGCTCGTAGCCGGCCTCGGGGACCAGCCGCTGCTCCTCGCGGTCGCCGCCGACGAAGACGACGCGGTGGCCGGCCTCACGAAGCGCGTCGGCGACCGCCAGCGCGGGCACCACGTGCCCCGCCGTCCCGCCGGCTCCGATCACGAACGTCCTGGGCGTCGTCACCGGCGGATCGTGACGTACGCGACAGACGTTCGGCCTCCGCCCGGGCGGTCGCCAGTCCCAGGCTGGGGACCGGGCGCACGTTCGGCGTCCGGCGCGGACGCGGCGCAGGGGCCTTGCGCGGGGCCGGCGCGCGGCGCGGGGCGGGCGTCGACCGCGGCGCACGGCCGCGGGGGCGCGGCGGCTGCGGGTCGGCGTCCACGGCGGCCAGCGGTGCGGGGCCCCGCTCGAGGACCGGGGTGCCGCGGGCGATGTTCAGGAGCAGCCCGACGGCGCCCAGGAGCACGGCGAGGCTCGTGCCGCCGTAGGAGATGAACGGCAGCGGGACGCCCGTCAGCGGGAAGATCCCGAGGACGACCCAGACGTTCAGCATCGCCTGGGTGATGATGACCGCGGTGATGCCGACGGCCATGAGCTTCTGGTACCGGCCCTCGGTCTTGTCGGCGATCTTCAGGCCGGTGTACGCGATCGCGCCGTAGAGGACGAGCAGCATGATGATGCCGATCGCCCCGAGCTCCTCGCCGACGACGGCGAGGATGAAGTCGGTGTGCGCCTCCGGCAGCCAGTCGGCCTTCTGGACGGAGGTGCCCAGGCCGGTGCCGTCGAGCCCGCCGGTGCCGATGGCGAGCTGGCCCTGGAGCGCCTGGTAGCCGGTGCCCGCGTCGTCGGAGCCCGGCGCGAGGAACGAGGCCAGGCGGGCGATGCGGTACGGGTGCATCGCGACCATGACGGTCAGCAGGAACCCGCCGGCCACGCCGATCGGCAGGAAGAAGCGGGCGGGCATCCCGCCCATGATGAGGACGCAGACCGCGGCGCCGACGATGACGATCGTCGTGCCCAGGTCGCGCTGGACGAGGGCGACGAGCGCCACGATCACCACGATGACCACGAGCTCGATGCGCAGGTCGCCGAGGGTCCGCATCGGCGTGGTGCGGGTCGCCATCCGCAGGGCGAGGAACGCGACGAGCGCGAATTTCACGAGCTCGGACGGCTGGAAGGTGAACGATCCTGCGCCCAGCCAGCGGTTGGCGCCGTTGACCTGGACGCCGATCCCCGGCAGGACGACGGCCATGCAGAGCACGATCGAGACGACCAGGAGCGGCATCGTCAGCCTGCGGACGATCGCGACGCCGGCGCGGGAGAACAGGGCGAGGAGCGCGAAGCCGACCGCGGCGAACATGACGTAGCGCACGAGGAACGTCGTGCCGTTGGACCCGTTCTTGAGGATCTGCTCCGAGCTCGAGGCGCTGTAGACCCAGATCGCGCCGAGGACGCAGAGGGTCAGGACCAGGCCGAGCAGGCGCTCGTACTCGCGCTTGAGCTCGGGGGCACGGGCGGCGGCACGCTTCATCAGGGGCGTCTTCGCCCCCGGTCTTATGAACCCTCCCGGCCGCGCCGAAGAGGGCGCCCCGCCGCTCTCGGGGGTGGCCGCTCGCCGTGCGGGGGCCCGAGCCGCGCCGCAGGCCGACGCGTTCCGGGCCCGGGACGTGCGGGTCGGGGCCCGCGTCCCCCTCAGCGGGCGCGGATGGACTGGTAGTAGAGCGTGAAGCCGATCGCCGAGAACGCGATCGCCACGATCCAGAAGCGGAGGATGACCTTCGTCTCCGACCACGCCTTCATCTCGAAGTGGTGGTGCAGCGGGGCCATGAGGAAGACGCGCTTGCGGGTCGTCTTGAACGAGGCGACCTGGATGATCACCGAGAGCGCCTCGATGACGAAGACGCCGCCGATG
This sequence comes from Actinomycetota bacterium, assembly GCA_009699505.1. Classification (GTDB taxonomy): domain Bacteria; phylum Actinomycetota; class Thermoleophilia; order Solirubrobacterales; family Solirubrobacteraceae; genus Patulibacter. The sequence goes on from WLOB01000461.1 coordinate 3,051, forward strand.
ACGAGCAGGAGCTCCTCGGTCTTCGTCATGATCGCGATGCCCGCGACCAGGCCGCCGAGGCCCAGCGACCCGGTGTCCCCCATGAAGACCGTGGCGGGGTGCGCGTTGTACCAGAGGAACCCCACGCAGGCCCCCACCGCGCAGGCCGCCAGCAGGGAGAGGTCCGACGCGCCGGTGCCGATGAACGTGATGCCCAGGTAGGCGGTCATGACGATCGCGGTGACGCCCGCGGCGAGGCCGTCGAGGCCGTCCGTCAGGTTGACCGCGTTGGACATGAACGCGACCACCAGGTAGATCCAGACCGGGTAGAAGATCCCGAAGTCGATCGTCAGGTCCAGCGTGCGGATCTTCACGGTCGGGTCGAGGTCCGCCGGCCCGGTGACGATGTACCAGAGCAGCAGCGAGACGAGGACCATCGCGCC
>WLOB01000462.1 GCA_009699505.1 Actinomycetota bacterium
CCCGCCGCGCCGACCGCCCCGCCGGCGGCGGGGCGGCCCGGCGCCGGCGGCGCACCGGGGACCCGACCGTCCGCGCCGCGCTACGCCCGGCCCATCGCCCCCTCGAGCCGCAGGATGCGGCGGAGGATCGCGAGCGAGCCCGCGTACGTCGAGTCCATCCCGAAGAAGCTGAGGCCCCGTGCGCCGAGCGTGCGGGCCTGGGTGTAGGGCGTGTCCGACGCGTAGTGGATGACGCCGAAGTCCAGCGGGGTGCGGGTCAGCGAGACCGCGTCGCCGACGGGGTGGCGGTCGGCGTCGGCGAGCTCGTGGACGGCGGCGCAGAACGGGCCGGCCTCCATCTCGACCACCGTGTACGCCTCGCGGTAGTAGAAGTCGAGGTGGTCGCGGTTCTGCAGGAACGTCGAGCGGACCGTGACGGCCTTCTGGTTGTCGAGCCCCGTGCCGTAGCGCAGGTCCCCCTGCAGGTCCTCGACGGCGAACGCGTTGTCGAGCCAGTACGTCGTGCGGGTGTGCTCGTCGTGGACGACGCCCGAGATCATCACGTCGCCGACGTCGGCGTTCAGCGTCGCGGCCTTGCCCAGGACGTAGACGCCGCGCAGCCGCGAGACGTCGACGGCGACCTCGCGGAGGATGTTGTACGCCGAGCTGCCCAGGGGGTAGTCGATGTTCACGATCACCGCGTCGCTGGCCCGCAGCGCCGCGGCGTCGACGTCGCCCAGGCGCGGGTCGAGGTGCTCTACCTCGAGGCGGTCGAGCGCCATCACCTGCGCCGGGACGCGCAGCGCGCCCTGGGGCAGCAGGTCGATCACCCCGACGCGGTTCTCCGCCGCGATCCGGTCCTCGGGGTGGCGCTCGAACGCGCCGCGCGCCGCGAAGTACAGGAGGTTCTCGAGCGACCCCTCGCTGCGGCCCTCGCGGATGCGGTCCAGCTCGAGCCGCAGGTCGTCGGGCCCGTGGCGCTCGACCTCGCGCAGCAGCCCGTCGGCGTTCTGGCGGGCGATGCCCGAGACGAGGTTGACGAGCGCGTGCGTGTTCGACGACACGAAGTAGACGGGCCGCTCGTGCAGCTCGGCCTTCGTCATCGCGTCGGACACCGGCCGCCACCAGTCGCGGGTCACCCGGGCGTACCCCACGTGGTTCATGCCCAGGGACCGCAGGCGCAGGTCGCAGCGGCGGTCGCGCATGCCCCGCAGCCGCTCCTCGAACTGGGCACCCCACGACTCCTGCAGGCGGGTCCAGTCGTCCTCCGTGCCGCCGACGGCCTCGGCCAGCTCGGCGGGCACGACGGGCACCTCGACGCGCCCGGACCCGCGCAGGTGCGCCCGGATCGCGTTCCACTCGATCTGGAAGGCCACCAGGGTCGGCACGAGGTCGTCGACGTCGGACGAGCTGGCCATGAGGACGGCGAGCGTGTCGCCGCCGACGTGCCAGAGCCGGCGACGTGCGGGCGCCTCGGCGGGCGGCCACGACCCCAGGTCGATGCCGGCCTCCTCGAACTGCGTGCGCTCCTGGCCCAGGACGACGAGCCGCGCCTCGGCGATCGCGTCGGGCAGGCGCCGGACGGCGTAGAGGAAGGCGCCCAGGTCGATCTCCTCGCGCCCGGCCATCGGGTGCAGGCTCGAGCCCATCGCCACGTGCGAGGGCTCGAGGACCTTCAGGCGCGTCTCGCCGGTGGACCGCAGGAGCGTCGTGTACGTGCGGTGGTAGAGGCCGACCTCGTCCGACAGGCCGTAGGTCCGGTCCGTGCCGCCCGGGGGCGGGGTGGCGAAGCGCTCGGTCATGCCCCGATTCTCGCGGACGTCGGCGTCGGCGTCGTGAAACCCTCGCGGAGTGCACGCATCGCCCGCGAACCGCTTCGACGCCGTCCGGCTCGACGGGGTCACCGTCCGCCGGCACGGTCGCGCGGGGGAGGAGCTCCTGCTGCTGGACGACGTCTCCTGGCGGGTCGGGGCCGGGGAGCACTGGGTCGTCCTGGGGCCCAACGGTGCGGGGAAGAGCACGCTGCTGCAGCTCGCCGGGGGCGTCACCCACCCGACGGCGGGGACGGTCGACGTCCTCGGCCGGCGCGTCGGCGGGGTCGACCTGCGGGCGCTGCGCGAGCGGATCGGGCACGTCGACGCCGCGACGGCACGCGGGCTGCGGCGCGGGCTCGACGGCCGCGACGTCGTCCTCTCGGGCGCCTTCGGCAGCCTCGCGCCGCAGCGCCGCCGGCTCGGCCCCGAGCACGAGGCGCGGGCGGACGAGCTGCTCGCGCTCACCGGCTCGACGGTGCTCGGGCCGCGGCGCTTCGACGACTGCTCCCAGGGCGAGCGCCAGCGGCTGCTGCTCGCGCGAGCGTTGATGGCCGGCGGGCCCGGCAGCGGGGCGGGGCTGGGCGAGTTCGACGGCCGCGCCGCGGACAGGGCCGCCGACCGCGAGGGCACCCCCGACGCCGGCGGCTCCGGTCGCCGCGACGGCGCGGGGGAGGAGGACGCGGGCCCCGACCTCCTGCTGCTCGACGAGCCGGCGAGCGGCCTGGACCTGCCCTCCCGCGAGCGCCTCGTCGCCGCGCTCGTGGCCAGCGCCCACCGGTGGCCGGCGCTGCCGACGATCACGGTCACCCACCACCTCGAGGAGATCCCGCCGACCACGACCCACGCGCTGCTGCTGCGCGACGGCCGGGTCCTGGCGTCGGGGACCGCCGACGACGTCCTGTCGACGGCCCCGGTGTCGCGGTGCTTCGGGCTGCCGGTGACGGTCGAGCGGTCCGGCGGGCGGTGGGCGGCGCGGATGACGGGCTAGAGCAGCCGGGGCCGGGGTCGGCGACGCAGCGCTCCACCGGTCCGCCGCCCCGCCCCGCCCCGCCCGCCCGCCCGCCCGCCGGTTGGCGCGAGCACGACGGCGCGCCGTGCAGCGCCCCGGCGGACCCGGTCGCGCCCCGACATGACCTCGGAGGTCATCGGCATCGCGCCCTCCGGCGACCAGGGTGGGCGCATGTCCACCACCGCATCCCCGGGCCCCGGGTCCGCCGTCGCCCCGACCACCGCGCCGCCGACCGCCGACCCCGCCGGCCCCGGGCCCGCGTCGCTGCCCACGGCGGGCCTCCTGGTCCTCCTGGCGGCGCTGTTCGTCGTCACGCTCGACTTCTTCATCGTCAACGTCGCCGTCCCCGACATGCGCCGGGACCTCGGCGCGGGCACCGGGGCGACGACGCTCTGGGTCGCCGGCTTCGCGATCGCGTTCGGGGCGTTCATCGTCCTCGGCTCGCGCCTGGGGGACCGGCTCGGCCGCCGGCGGGTCTTCGTCCTGGGCCTCGCCGTCTTCACGGTGGCGTCGGCGGCGTGCGGGGTGGCGCCGGACCCGACGACGCTCGCGCTCGGCCGGGTGGCCCAGGGCCTCGGCGCCGCGCTCGTCAGCCCGCAGGTCCTCGCGACCGTGACCGCCACCACCGACGGCGAGGCCCGCGTGCGGGCGCTCACGGCCTACGGCG
>WLOB01000463.1 GCA_009699505.1 Actinomycetota bacterium
GCTCCGCAGGTCGCCCCGTCGCTCCAGGCGCAGCGCGATCCGGCCCTCGCGGGGCGCGGGCACCTGCGCGACGCGCAGCCGGCAGCCCGGCGCCGGGACGGGCGTGCCGCCCGGGCACCCGTCCGTGCCGGGGGTGCCGCCCTGGCCGCCCGTGCGGGGGACCGGCGTGCGGTCGAGGAACGCCTGGAGCCGCGTCGGCCGCGTCGTCATGATCCCGTCGCCGCAGACGCCGACGACCTGGCGGTAGGCCTCCTCGGTCTCGGGCACCTCCCAGTAGTGGACGGCGATGCCGTTGTCGTGGGCCCGCTGGGTGACCCAGGACTGCGCGAGGTTCAGCTGCGCGACGTCGTCGAGCCCGGGCACCTTGAGCCCGATGCTGCCCGGCGAGAACGAGAAGGGCAGCTGGAGCGCGACGGTCCCGGGCGGCAGCGACTGGCCGAGCAGCAGGAACTCGATCGCCGCCTGCACCCCGGCCGCCACGGGGATCTGCGGGGCGCGGGCGTGGAACCGGTCGATCGACGCCTGGTCGAACGAGACGACGACGACGTCGCGCCGCGGGCTCGGGCGCAGGAACGCGGCCAGGGCGTCCGCGACGGCGAACTTCTCCGTCTGGTCCGCGCCCTTGATCTCGACGTTCAGCGGCACGTGCGGGAAGGCGTCGACGACCTCCTGCAGCGTGGGGACGCGGAAGTCCTCGGCGTCGAAGCCGGCCGGGGCCGGCCGGGCACCCGTGCGGACGCCGCGCAGGGGGTAGGACGCCGCCGGCAGGCCCTGGGCGGTGCCGCGGTCGGGGACGAAGTTCCGCGCCGCGTCGAGGCCGCGGAGCTGCGCGAGCGTGAGGTCCTTCACGCGGCCACGGCCGTCCGTGGTGCGGTCGACGGTGTCGTCGTGGCCGACGACGAGCACGCCGTCCTTCGACACGTGGACGTCGATCTCGAGCATGTCCGCGCCGTCCGCGAGGGCCCGGGCGAAGCCGTACATCGTGTTCGACGGCACCTCGTCCTCGCCGCCCTGGTGCGCCTGGTGCAGGAAGCGCGCGGTCGACCAGGAGAAGGGCGCGGGTGCGGCGCGGGGCGCCAGGACGGAGGTCCGGGCCGCCGCCCCGCCCGGCGCGGCCGCGCCGACCGGGACCCCGGTGGCCCCGGCCGGGGCCGCGAGCCCCGCCGTCAGCAGCGCGACCGACACGGCCACGCCCCTGCTCCATCGCCCCGCCCGGCCCGCCGACCCGTTCCCCGACATCGTGCTCCTCGACCGTCCGCCGCCCGGTGCGGTGGACATCTGAGGCGCGACCGTAACGCAGCGTGGTCGGACGGTGGTGAACGTCGCGGGGTCGGGCGTGGTGAACGTCGCGGGGTGGGCGGGCCGCACAGCCCTGGCCGCGGAGGGCTGGGCCGGCGGCCGCACCCGGCAGGTCGGGGCGAGGGAGCGCGTCCGCGCGCGACGGGGACGACCGGCGACCGGCCCCGACCGCCTCTGCGCCCGGGAGGCCTCGTCCGTCCCCTACGGCGTGCGGCCCCGCGCGGTCCGCGCCGCGGCGACCCGGTCGAGCAGGACCTTCTCGTGCGGCGCCGGCCGCAGGAAGCGCGTGGACTCGAGGCCCTCCGGCAGGAGCTCCTGGTCGCTCACGCCGCCCGGGTTCGTGTGCGGGTAGTCGTACGCGGACGGGTCCGCGCCGTCGCTGACCTTGCCGCGAAGGTAGGGCGGCGGGGGCGTGACGCCGTGCTCCTCGATGTGCGCCATCGCGTCGCCGATCGCCCGGTACGCGGCGGAGCTCTTGCCCGCGAGCGCCAGCCGGATCGTGGCGTGCGACAGCGCGATCCGGCACTCGGGCATGCCGACCCGGTCGACGACCTCGGCCGCGGCGATCGCGAGCGGCAGGCACTGCGGGTCGGCCAGCCCGATGTCCTCGGACGCGGAGACGACGAGGCGACGGGCGACGGTGCGCGGGTCCTCGCCGGCGGTGAGCATCCCCGCGAGGTAGTAGACGGCGGCGTCGGGGTCGCTGCCGCGGATGGACTTGATGTAGGCCGAGAGCAGATCGTGCGGCTGGTCCGGGCCGGCCGTCACGGTCGCGCGGTCCAGCGCGGCGCCCGCGTTGCGGGAGCTCACGCGCACGGGGACGACGGCCGTCGCGGCGCCGTCGTCGCGGCCGGCGTCGCCCGTCATCGTCGCGGTGCCGGTGCGGGCCAGCGCGACCGCGGCCTCCAGCGCCCCGAGCGCCGTGCGGGCGTCGCCGGCGGAGCGCGAGGCGAGGAGCTCGAGCGCGTCGTCGTCCGCGGTGACCTGCGGCGGCCCGTCGGCCGCGTCACTTCCGGACGGCCGGTCGAACATGCGCCGCTCGACCGCCCGCCGCAGGAGCGCGAGGACGTCGTCCGTGTCGAGGGCCCGCAGGCGGTAGATGCGCAGCCGGGAGCGCAGCGCGGGGGAGATCGCGGCCCAGGCGGGCTCCGTGGTGGCGGCGATCAGCGTGACGAGGCCCTCCTCGACCGCGGGCAGCAGCGCGTCCTGCTGGGTGCGATTGAACCGGTGGATCTCGTCGATGAAGAGGACGGTCGGCGTGCCGTTGGCGTCGCGGCGCTCCTGGGCGCGGGAGAGCGCGGCGCGGACCTCGGCCTTGCCCGCGTCGACGGCCTGCAGCGCCTCGACCGCCGCGCCGGCGGCGTCGGCGACGATGCGGGCGAGCGTCGTCTTGCCCGACCCGGGCGGCCCGTGCAGCAGCATCGCGTGCGGCATCCGGGCGTCGATCGCGGCCCGCAGCGGCCGGCCGGGGCCGAGCAGGTCCTCCTGGCCGACGACGTCCTCGACGACGCGTGGGCGCATCCGGGCCGCCAGCGGTGCGTCGGCGGGCACCGCGGGACGGCCGGCGGGCGTGCCGTCGTCGGGGTCGGGGACGAAGAGCCGGTCCACCCGCCGAGGATCGCAGGCGGGCCGGGCGGCGGACGGGCGGCGGGGCTCACGAGCGGAGGGCCGGGCTGGTCTCGATCCTTGCGCCCCCAGCGGCCAAAGCGCGACCGGGCCGGAACGAGGAGGGCGACGGGACCGGGTGAGGGGTGGTCTCGATACCGACGCCCCTGGCGGCCAGATCGCGACCAGGGCCCCACGAGGTGCGCGGCGAGTCGAGGGGTGGTCTCGATACCGACGCCCCCAGCGGCCAGATCGCGACCAGGCCGGAACGAGGAGGTCGACGAACGGGGGTGGTCTCGATACCGACGCTCTGGCGGCCGGATCGCGACCAGCCCGCGTCGTCCCGGCCGCGTCCTGTCCCGGTCGCGTCCTGTCGCCGGCCGGGACCTGTCGCCGCACCGGCACCGCGAGCGCGTCGGCCGGCTGCCGGCCGACCGGGACGCGCGACGGCCCACGTCCACCGCGGCTCACCCGGCGAACCGCAACCGCCCGCGGCCGCGGGGCGTACCGTCGTGGTGACCGGGGTAGTGCCCGGTTCCGGCATCCGACGACCCGA
>WLOB01000464.1 GCA_009699505.1 Actinomycetota bacterium
AGGACGAGGTCGGCGCCGGACTCCAGGACGAGGTGCACGAGCCCCTCGGCGCCCTGCAGCACGCGGCCCTCGGGCCACGCGCTCTCGGCACGGGCCGCGGCCTCGGGATCGGACAGCGCGACGAGGCCGACGCCGAACTCGCGGGCCTGCTCCAGGAGCGGCTCCCACCCGCGTCCGGCGGCGAGGCCGACGATCTCGAAGGTCCCCTCGGGGGCGGCGCGGACGACGTCGAGCGCCTGGGTCCCGATGGAGCCGGTGGATCCGAGGATGAGGAGGCGGCGCGGCACGCGACCACCCTGCCAGATGACGCGCCCTCCGGGTGCGCCGAGCCCTGCCGCCTCCCGGGAGCTCCCGTCCCGGGACGCTCGGGGCGGGGCCCGGCCCCCCACCGGGTCCGCCCGTCCGCTAGGCCATGCCCATCGCGAGCCACACGTAGTAGCCCGCGACGATGGCGAACATCGCGGCGTCGAGGCGGTCGAGCACGCCGCCGTGGACGCCGAAGAGCCCGCCGGCGTCCTTCGTGCCGGCGTCCCGCTTGAGGAAGCTCTCGAAGAGGTCGCCGAGCGGGGCGACGACGGCGACGGCGAGACCGAGCAGCAGCGCGTCCGTCCCGCTCAACCAGTCCTGGTAGAGCCCGGCGAACCAGGTGGCGGCGATCGCGACGACCACGCCGATGAGGAGGCCCTCGACGGTCTTGTTCGGCGAGATCCGTGGCCACAGCTTGCGGTTGCCGAACATGCGGCCGCCGAGGTACGCGCCGGTGTCGCCGAGGAACGTGCCGATGAGGACGTCGACGACGATGCCCGCGCCGTGCTCGCTGTCGCGCAGGAGCACGGCGTGCCCGAGGGCGAGGCCGATCCAGGCGATGCCGAGCATCGTCACCGCGACCCCCGGCATGCTGCCCTTCGGGTGCGACAGCGCCACGGAGAGGAAGACGATGGGGACGGACGCCACGAGGGCCGTCAGCATGGCCTCGCGGCCCCCGAGGGACGCGGCCACGATGATCGCGAGGACGCCGAGGCCGCCCGCGAGCAGCGACGGCCGGGTCTTCTCGAACATCCGGGTGAGCTCCCAGATGCCGATGAGCCCGAACGCGGCGATGCCGGCCACGAAGACCGGTCCGCCTGCGGCGACGAGCAGGATGGCGACGATCGCGGCCGGGACGGCGACGAGGACGCGGGCGCCCAGGTCGCTGCCGCCGCGGCGGTCGGACGGGGAGCGGACGCTCTGGATCGCGTCCTCGAAGCGCTCGAGCGCCTCGATCTCGGTCGCGACGGCGTCGCGGGACGAGCGGGCCTCGGGGGCGGCCTCGACCTCGGCGACGCGCCGGCGGGTCCGCCGGTCGCGGTCCTCGAGGCGCACGTCGTAGGTCCCCGACGTGTCGGGCAGGGGGTCGCGGTCGCGCGGGCGGCGTCGCCGCGGCAGCGGGTCGACGGGCTCGTAGGTGCCGCTGACGGTGTTGCGCGTGCGGTCGCCGGTCCGGGCCCGGTCGTCACGCGAGCCGCCCGTGCGGGTGCGGTCGCCACGCTCGGCGGGCTCGAAGTCGCCGAACTCCAGCTCGAACCGCGCCTCGCGGCGTCGGCCGCGGGGCGGCATGCGACGCGGCGCGCGGTCGCGGTCGTCCGTGGCGTCCCGGTCGTCGAGGTCGTCGACGTCGTCGTCGGAGGGGCGGCGGGGCGACGGCATCAGCCGATCCGCCCGCCGAAGCGCCGGTCGCGCGTGGCGTACGCGTCGAGGCAGCGCTCGAACGCGGGGCGGTCGAAGTCGGGCCACAGCTCGGGCGCGAAGACGATCTCGCTGTAGGCGCACTGCCACAGGAGGTAGTTGCTGACCCGCTGCTCGCCCGAGGTCCGGATGAGCAGGTCGGGGTCGCGCAGGTCGGGCCCGTAGAGGAGTGCGCGGAACGCGTCCTCGCCACCGCCCTCGTAGCGCTCGGCGGCGTCGAGGATCTCGGCGCGGCCGCCGTAGTTGAACGCGACGACGAGGGTGATGCTCTCGCCGCCGGCGGTCTGCTCCTCCGCCCAGTCCATCTTCTCGACGAGCGCCGGGTCGACGCCCTCGCGACGGCCGATGAACCGCATCCGGGCGCCCTCCTCGATGAGCTCGGGCGTCTCGCGGTCGATGCGCTCGCCGAACATGGCCATGAGCGCCTGGACCTCGGCGGGCGGCCGGCTCCAGTTCTCCGTGGAGAACGAGAAGACGGTCAGCTCCTCGATGCCGAGCTCGGCGGCGTCGCGCAGGCGGGCCCGCACGACGTCCGCGCCGGCCCGGTGCCCCTCGGCCACCGACAGGCCGCGGCCCTGCGCCCAGCGGCCGTTGCCGTCGGTGATGATCGCGACGGACCGTGGACGCTCGGCGGCGTCCGGGACCTCGGGGCGGAGCGTGGCGGCGGCGGTGGGAGGGCGACCGGGCATCAGACCTCGAGGACGTCGGCTTCCTTGGCCTTCAGCTGCGCGTCGAGGCCGGCGATGGCCTCGTCGGTGACCTTCTGCAGCTCGGCCTCGGCCCGGTGCTCCTCGTCGGCGCCGATGTCGCCGTCGGTCTTGTAGGTCCGCAGGTCGCCCAGGACGTCGCGGCGGACGTTGCGGACGCGGATGCGCCCCTCCTCGCCGATCTTGCGGGCGGTCTTCACCATCTCCTTGCGGCGCTCCTCCGTCATCTCGGGGATGCCGAGGCGGATGACCTTGCCGTCGTTGGACGGGGTCACGCCGAGGTCGCCGTCGGAGATCGCCTTCTCGATCTGCTTGATCGAGGACGGGTCGTACGGCTGGACCGTCAGCAGGCGGGCCTCCGGAGCACCGATCTGCGCGAGCTGGCGCAGCGCGGTGGGGACGCCGTGGTAGTCCACGACGACGCGGTCCAGCAGGTTCGGGCTCGCGCGGCCCGTGCGGACGGTGGCGAGCTCCCCGCTGGTCTGCTCGACGGCCTTCTTCATGCGCTCTGCGGCGTCCGCGAGCAGCTCGTCGATGATGGAGTCGTCGGGCATCAGGGGACCTCTTCGGTGGTGAACGACGGGTGGGCGACGACGGACCGGCCGGAGCCGGGGCTCACGCCGGGGTGTGGACCAGCGTGCCGATGCGCTCGCCCGAGACTATCCGGACGATGTTGCGCTCGTCGTCCATGTTGAAGACGTGGATCGGGAGCCGGTTCTCCATGCACAGCGTGAGCGCGGTGGAGTCCATGACGCGCAGGCGGCGCTCGATGGCCTCCATGTGCGTGATCTCGGTGATCAGCTCCGCCGACGGATCGGTGCGCGGATCCGCGGTGTAGACGCCCTCGACGCCGTTCTTGGCCATCAGGATGGCCTCGCAGTGGACCTCGGCCGCGCGCAGCGACGCGGCGGTGTCGGTCGTGAAGAACGGGTTGCCGGTGCCGGCCGCGAAGATCACGACGCGGCCCTTCTCCAGGTGCCGCTCGGCGCGGCGCCGGATGTACGGCTCGGCGACCTCGGTGATGTC
>WLOB01000465.1 GCA_009699505.1 Actinomycetota bacterium
CGCTGCCGACCCGGGTGCGGCGGCGCCCGCGTCCCCCGTCGACCAGGCACCGGGCACCAGCGTCGCCGCCCCGGCCCGGGGCACCTCGCCGGCCGCGCCCGAGCTGGGCGAGGGGCCGGTCGTGGAGGAGGCGCCGACGGTCGCCGTCCCGCTGACGCCCCGGCCGCCCGCCTCCGCGCCCGTCGCCGACGACGCGCCGCCCGCGGCCCCCGGCGACCTGCCCGGCACCCCGCCCGCGGACGCGTCGACCGACACGCCGTCGACCGCCGTCCCCGAGCCCGCGGCCGCGCCCGTCGACGCCCCGCCACCGGTCCCGGCGGACCCGCAGGGCGGCGCCGCCGCCCCGGCCGACGGGACGTCGCCGGAGGACGGCACGGGCGCGACCGACGCGACGGCACCGGTGGACCCGTCGGTCCCGGCCGGGACCGACGCGCCGGCCGACCCGACCGTGCCGGCCGACGTGCCCGACCCGGCGGCCGCCGCGAGCGCACCGGCCGACGCGGCGGCGTCCGTGGCCGGCGACACCACCGACGGGGGCGCCTCCGTTGGCGTCTGAGGCCGAAGGCGTCGTCGACGTCGCCTCGCACTCGACGATGTCCGCCATCGGGGCGTACTTCTGCGACCGGCACCCCGAGCTGGTCGACGACGTCCTGGCGGACGCGGACGCCATCGAGGGCGACGGCCTGCGCCGGTGGGCGTCGACGGAGGGCGTCGCGGTGCAGGACGCGTTCGAGACGCTCGTGACCGGCCTGGCGATCCGCTTCTACACCGCGCTGGCCGGCGAGTCCTTCGGGGCCGACGGCCTCCCCGCCGCCTCGGCGGGCGGCGCTGGCGGCGACTGACGCGACGGCCGACCGGGCGTCCCGCGGAGCCCGTCGCGGCGCACCCCGTGGCGCACGGGTGCACGGACCGGACGGGGCGGGGGCGCGCGGCCTCGATCGGCCGTGTCGTGTCATACTGCGCAGCGCGTCGGGGCGTGGCGCAGCCTGGTAGCGCGCGCCGTTCGGGTCGGCGAGGTCGGAGGTTCAAATCCTCTCGCCCCGATTGCGGGAACACCCCACCAGGCACCGAGGCCCGTCGTCCACTGGACGGCGGGCCTCGGTCGTTCTCCCCGGCGGTCGGGCGCCCCCGGGCGGGCCGCCCGAGGCCCGGCGTCGTCCGGACCGTCGACCCGGACGCGCGCCCTCCGCCTCAGGGCGTGAGCTGCGAGGTGGCGCGGGCGGCGCTGTCGGGGCGCGTGCCGAGGGTCACCTCGGTCGTCTCCCGGTCGCCGCCGCGGGTGTACTCCACCCGGACCCGCTCGCCGGGCCGGTGCGCGTCGACGGCGGCGCCCATGAGCTCGGCGTCCGTGACCGTCGTGTCGCCGACCTTCGTGATCACGTCGCCCGCCTTCAGGCCCGCGTCCGCGGCGGGGCCGTCGGAGGCCACGGACGCAATCGTCGCGCCGACGCCGTCCTCGCCGGCGCTCGCGGCGTCCGCGGTCCCCACGCCGAGGTAGGCGTGCTTCGCGGTGCCCGTGGTGCGCAGCTGCTGGACGACCCGGGAGACGGTGTCCGACGGGACGGCGAACCCGATGCCGACGTTGCCGCCGGAGCCGCCGTCGCTCGAGGAGGACGACGTGGCGATCTGCGAGTTCACGCCGACGACGCGGCCCTGGCCGTCGAGCAGCGGCCCGCCGGAGTTGCCGGGGTTGATCGCCGCGTCCGTCTGCAGGACGCCGGTGATGGCGTAGCCGTTGGGCGACTCGATGCTGCGGTGCAGCGCCGACACGACGCCGGTGGTCAGCGTGCGGGACAGGCCGTACGGGTTGCCGATGGCGTAGGTCGGGTCGCCGACCTGCACCTGTGAGGACTGCGCCAGCGCCAGCGGCGTCAGGGCCTTCGGGGCCGCGACCTTCAGGAGCGCGATGTCGGTCGACCGGTCGACGCCCACGACCTTCGCGGTCAGCGTGTCGCCGTCCCCGATCTTCACCTTGACCGCGTCGGCGCCGTCGATGACGTGGGCGTTCGTCACGACGTCGCCGTCGGAGGAGACGACGAAGCCCGAGCCCGTGGCCGTGCCGGCGGACGACCCGGCGTCCTGCCCGCCGCCGAACCCGCCGGGGTACCCCTGCGCGGACGACGGAGAGCCGCTCGTGGTGGCGGTGATGAAGGCGACGGCGTCGCGGCTCTGGGCGTAGATCTGGCCCGCCGTCAGCGCGCCCGTGGTGTTCGCGACGGTCCGGTTGACCGCCGCGGGCGCCGCGGTCCGGGCGGCGGTCACCGTCGGCGTGCGGTCGCCCACGGCCTCCGTGGCGATCACCGCCCCGCCGGTGCCCCCGGCGAGGGCGACGGTGCAGAGGACGATGGCGGAGCGGGTCGGGGACGTCATGGACCACAGGCTGACGGGGCGCCCTGACCCGTCCCCCAAGCGCCCAGAAGACGTTGCCAAGCGTCGGCGAAGACGTTCCCCAAGGGCACCGAAGAGCCGGCGAAGGGCCGGCGTCCCGTGCGTGGGAGGATCGCCCCGTGCCGGCCACCGCCACCCTGCGCCTGCCGGTCCGCGAGCCGTTCGACGGCGCGGGGCTGTGGCGGGTCCTGGACGCCCGCGCGGTCACCGGTCTCGAGCGCACGGGGCCCGCGGGCGCGTACGTGCGCAGCCTGCGGCTCCCCGGCGGGGCGGGCGTCGTGGAGCTCGGACTGCGGGACGGCGGCCCGGTGGTCGGTCGGCTCCTGCTCGAGGATGCGGCGGACGCGGGGGCGGCGACCGGCCTCGTCCGCCGGCTGCTCGACCTGGACGCGGACCCGGCGGCGGTGGACCTGCACCTGACGCGGGATCCGGCGCTCGCCCCGCTCGTGGCGGCGCGGCCCGGGCTGCGCGTCCTCGGCACGGTCGACCCGTTCGAGCTCGCGCTCCGCGCCGTGATCGGGCAGCAGGTCTCCGTGGCGGCGGCGCGCACCGTTCTCGGCCGGATTGTCGTCGCCCACGGGCGGGCGCTCCCGCCGGGGCTCGACCCGCGGCAGGCCGGCGACGGGGACGCGGGCGGGGCCGCCGCCGCGACGGGCGCCGTGGAGCCGCCGCTGCGGAGCCTGCCGTCTCCGGCGGTCGTCGCCGCGCTGCCCGACGACGCGCTGCCGATGCCGCGCGCGCGGGCGGCCACCGTGCGGCGCCTGGCCGCGGCGGTCGCCGACGGGACGGTCGACCTGTCGGGCGACGCGGACCCGGCGGAGGTCGTCGCCGGCCTGCTCGCCCTGCCGGGGATCGGCCCGTGGACGGCGGGCTACGTGGCGATGCGGGCACTCGGGGACCGCGACGCGTTCCCGGCCGGCGACCTCGTGCTGCGGCGCTCGGCGGCCGCGCTCGGACTGCCGTCGGAGGCCCGGGCCCTGGCCGCCCACGCCGAGCGCTGGTCGCCGTGGCGGTCCTCCGCCGCGGGGCACCTCTGGGCGGCCGCGGCCGACGCGCCGTAGCCG
>WLOB01000466.1 GCA_009699505.1 Actinomycetota bacterium
CCCGCGGCCCTGACCGACGCCTACCGTGGCGCCTGGGTCACGGCCCTGCCGTCGGAGAACGAGGCGTTCGGGCTCGTCGTCGCCGAGAGCCTGGCGTGCGGCACCCCGGGCGTCGCGTTCGCGGGCGAGGGACCCGCCGAGGTCATCACCGGCGACGACGTCGGCCGGATCGCGCCGGAGCCGACCCCGGAGGCGTTGGCGGCCGCGCTCCTCGGAGCCCTCGAGCTGGCGCACGACGCTGCGACACGCGAGCGGTGCCGCGCCGCCGTCGCCCATCTCGGCGTCCCGGAGCACGCAGCCGCGACGCTGGCGATCTACGGCACGGCGCTCGCGCGCTCGGCGTAGCGGCGACCCGGCTCCTCCTGGCGACCGCCGGCGGGTCCGCCCGCCGCGGACGAGCGTCCGCCGAGCGAGCCGGGACGAGCCCGACGCCCACGCGCCCCGGACCAATGCCCCCGTGGGACCCGGCTCCCGCGCTACCCTCGTCCCATGTCGGGGCACAGCAAATGGGCGAGCATCAAGCACAAGAAGGCGATCGTCGACTCGCGCCGCGGCAAGATGTTCACGAAGCTCAGCCGGCACATCACCATCGCCGCGAAGGACGGCGGGGGTGACATCATCGGCAACCCGTCCCTCGCCCTGGCCGTCCAGAAGGCCAAGGACGCGTCGATGCCCAAGGACAACATCCAGCGGGCGATCGACAAGGGCACCGGCGCCGGCGCGGACGCCGCGAGCTACGAGAACGTGATGTACGAGGGCTACGGCCCCGGCGGCGTCGCGGTCCTCGTCGAGGCGCTGACCGACAACCGCAACCGCACCGGCGCGGACATCCGCCACCTCTTCACGAAGGCCGGCGGCAACCTCGGCGAGCCCGGGTCCGTCGCCTACCTCTTCGACCGCAAGGGCGTGATCGTCGTCGACGCGGAGAAGCACGACGAGGACGCGCTCATGGTCGCCATCGAGGCCGGCGCGGACGACATCGAGGACGAGGACGGCTCGTTCGTCGTCGTCACGGACCCCTCCGCGCTCCCCGACGTGCAGCGGGCGCTCGACGCGGAGGGCATCGCCTACGAGTCCGCCGAGCTCGTCTACCGCCCGCAGGTCCGCACCCCGCTGGACGAGGAGGGCGCGGAGCGGCTGGCGAAGCTCATCGACGCGCTCGACGACAACGACGACGTCTCCGAGGTCCACGCGAACTTCGACGTGGCCGACGACGTCCTCGAGCGGGTCTTCGGCTGAGCACCGGTCCCCCCGGGCCGGGTCGGGGCGGCCCATCGGTGCGCGTCCTCTCGATCTCGAGCCTCTACCCGCCGCACCACCTCGGCGGGTACGAGCTCGTGCACCACGGCGTCGACGAGCGGCTGCGGGCCTCCGGGGCCGACGTCCGGGTCCTCGTCACGGACCACGTCGAGCCCGGCGCCGTCGGGCGCCCCGACGACCCGGGCGTCCACCGGGAGCTGCGCTGGTACTGGCGCGACCACGCCTTCCCGCGCCTGCGACCCCGCGCCGTCCTGGCGCTCGAGCGCCACAACCACCGCGTCCTGCGCCGGCACCTGGCCGAGCACCGCCCCGACGTCGTCGTGTTCTGGGCGATGGGCGGCATGAGCCTGTCGCTCGTCGGCGCCGTGCGCCGGGCCGGGATCCCGGCGGTCTTCGTCGTCCACGACCGCTGGCCGATCTACGGCCCCGTGTTCGACCGCTTCGCGCGGCTGACCCGGCCGCTGCGGCGCGCCGCGGGGCCCGTCGCCCGCCGCCTGGGCACGGACCGGCCCCGCGGGCCGGAGGGCACCGTCCTCCTCAACTCGCTGCGCCTGGCCGACGAGCTCGTGCGCACCCGCTCGATCCCGCCCGGATGGCGCGTGCTGGCGCCGGGCGTCCCGCTGCCGGACGCCCCCGCCCCCGAGCGCCCGTGGGCGGGCCGGCTGCTCTGTCTCGGGCGCCTCGACGAGCGCAAGGGCGTCGACGTCGTCGTCGACGCGCTCGCCCTGCTGCCCGTCGAGACCCGGCTGACCGTGGTCGGCGGGGGCGACCCGTCGGTGGCCGCGGCGCTGCGCGCCCGGGCGGACGCGGCCGGCGTCGGCGGCCGGCTCGAGCTCCGTGCGGCCGTGGACCGCACGGCGCTGCCCGCCCTGTTCGCGGAGCACGACGCGCTGGTCTTCCCCGTCCGCTGGTCCGAGCCGTTCGGGCTCGTCCCGCTCGAGGCGATGTCCCACGGCCGGCCCGTCGTCTCCACGGCGGTCGGCGGGCAGGCGGAGTACCTCGAGGACGGCGGCAACGCCCTCGTGGTCCCCGTCGACGACCCGGGCGCGGTCGCCGCGGCGGTCCGGCGCCTCGCCGGGGACCCCGACCTGCGGGCCCGCCTGCGCGACGGCGGGCTGCGCACGGCGGCGGGCCTGGACGAGACGCGGTTCCAGGAGGGCGTGGAGACCGCGATCCGGCGCGCCGCGGGGCGATGAGCGGGGCGGGACGGCCGCGGCCCACGGCCGCGCCCGGCGGTCGGCTCGCTCGCGGACCACGCGGGTCCCCGCGCGGGCCCCGTCGTCGCGGGCCGACCGCCTGGACGTACGAACAGCTGTTCGTGGGAAGGCGTCCGGGCCTTCGCGCAGAATGGCGGTGTGGTGATCGTCCTCGGCATCGACCCCGGCCTGGCCAACACGGGCTACGGCGTCGTCCAGCGGCGCGGGAGCGGCATGGCCGCGCTCGACGGCGGCGTCATCGCGACCCGCTCAGGGGTCGACCTGGGGGAGCGCCTGGACCACATCCACCGGACGGTCTGCGCGCTCATGGACCACCACGACCCCGTCGCCCTGTCGATGGAGTCCCTGTACTTCGGGAAGAACACGTCGAGCGCGCTCGCGGTCGGACAGGCCCGCGGCGTCGTGCTGCTCGCCGCCGCCCAGCGCGGCATCGAGTGCATCGACTACACGCCGCAGCAGATCAAGGGCGCGGTCTGCGGCAGCGGTGCGGCGGACAAGGCGCAGGTCCAGCGGATGGTGCAGATGCTGCTGCGCCTCGCCGCCCCGCCGTCGCCGGACCACGCGGCCGACGCCCTCGCGGCGGCCATCTGCCACGCCAACCACGCGCCGCTCCGCGCGGCGGTGGCCCGGTGATCGCGCTCCTGCGGGGCGCCGTGCACGAGCGCCGCGCCGACTCCGTCGTCCTCCTGACCGCCGGCGGCGTCGGGTACGTCCTCAACTGCTCGAACACGACGCTCGCCGCGCTGCCCCCGGCCGGGGACGAGGTCACGCTGCTCTGCCACCTCGCGGTGCGCGAGGACGCCATGACGCTCTTCGGCTTCGGCTCGGAGCCCGAGCGCGACCTCTTCCACCTGCTCCTCACGGTCCAGGCCGTAGGGCCCAAGCTCGCGCTGGCCGTGCTCTCCGCGGGCGGCCCGGACGAGGTCGCCACGAGCATCGCCGGCGGCGACGCGAAGCGGCTGCAGCAGGTCC
>WLOB01000467.1 GCA_009699505.1 Actinomycetota bacterium
CGTCCGCGCCGAGCACGAGGCGGAAGCCGGGCGCGCCGGTGGCCGCGGTGCGTGCGGCGTCGTCCTCGACGATCTGGTGCCAGCGGTCGGCGATGGCCTCGAGCTCGCCATAGCGGTCGAGCTGGTCGCGGAAGAGGTTGGCCAGGAGCACCACCCGCGGGCGCAGCGAGCGCACGAGCCCGTCGAGCCAGAACTCGTCGACCTCGAAGAGGCCCAGGCTGCCCGTCGGCCGACCGCGGCGCCACGACCCCAGGAGCGAGGCGGCGATCCCGCCGGCCATGTTCGCGCCCTGGCGGTTGTGGACGAGCGTGGTGCCGTGGAGCTCGAGGATCGACGCGACGAGCGCGGCCGTCGTCGTCTTGCCGTTCGTCGCGCTGAGGACGACGGAGCCCTCGTCGAGGCGGTCCGCCATCCGCGCGATCGCGTCGGGCCGCAGCCTCGTCAGGACCTTGCCGGGGAGGCTCGTGCCGCCGCGGCCGCCGAGCCGGGCGGCCCGCCCGGCCAGGCGCGCCGTCGCGACGGCCGCGGACAGCGGGAACCGGCCGGCGGGCTGCGTGGCCGGGGCGCTCACGCGGCCACCCCGGCGGCGGGACGCAGGACGCCCGGGCGCAGCCCTTCGACGGACGGGACGAGCAGCCGCAGCGACGCCGGGCGCGCCGAGATCGTGAGGGGCAGCGTGCCGACGGGATCCCCGTCGGCGTAGGCGACGAGCGGCCCGTCCGCGGAGACCTCGACCGTCGCGGCGCGCGAGACGTCGACGTGCGGCGTGGAGACGTGGGTGCCGCGGAAGACGCGGGGGAGGACCCGCAGGAGCAGCAGCCGGTCGCGGACGTCGCAGCGATCGGGCCGACGGTGGCGGCCCGGGTGCGGGACGACGACGACGTCGAGCTCGCCGTCGCCGACCGAGGCGTGGGGAGCCATGTGCATCCCCCCACCGTAGGCGCCCGCGTTGGCGACCGCGAGCAGCAGGGCCGGGACCTCGCGGGTCCCGGTCGACGTGCGCAGGCGCAGCGGCACGGGTCGCAGCCCGGCCAGCGCGCCGAGGACGCCCCAGACGTAGACGAGCCCGCCGAGCGCCGCCGGCGCCTCGTTGGCGATCCGGTTCGCCTCGGCGTCGAAGCCGACCGAGACGAGGGAGAGGAAGGTGCGCTCCGTGCCGTCGGCGTCGCGCACCAGGCCGGTGTCCACGAGCGTCTCCACCCCGTCCACGAGGGCGTCGACCGCCTCGTCGACCGCGGTCGGCAGCCCGAGGAAGCGCGCGAAGTCGTTGCCGCGCCCCGCCGGCAGCAGGCCGACGACCGCGCGCTCGTGGCGGACACCCTCCTCGGCGAGGATGCGCAGCATGCCGTCGCCGCCGACGGCCACCGCCACGTCGCCGCGGTCGAACGCCTCGCGGGCCTCGAGCGCGGCGTGCGCCGCGTCGCGGGTGGAGACGGTCCGGACCGCGGCCCCCCGGGCCGCGAGCCGGGCGGCGGCGGCCTCGGCGGTCCGCGCGGCGCGGCCGCCGCCGGCGGTCGGGTTGACCACGAGGGTCAGCGACCGGGACGGGCCCGCCGGGGCGGGAGCTCCGCGTCCCGGGCCGGCCGGCACGTCGTCGTGGGTCCGTGAACGCACGGCACGCAGTATCCCGGCCCCCCGTCCGTCCCGTCGGCAGGCGGACCACCGCCCGGGCGCGGGCGCCGTCCGGGTCCGCGTCCGCACCGCCCGACGGCCTATGCTGCCGCCGTGGCCTCCCCGTCGTCCTCCGCCCGCCCGTCGGCCGCCCGCCGCGCCGCCCTGCTGCTCGCGACGGCGGCGCTCGTGCCCGGCCTCGCGGCCTGCGGGGGCGACGACGACGCCGAGCAGGCCTCGACCGCGAGCACGGCCACGGCCACGACCGAGGCCACCGAGGCGACGCCCCCGGCGACCACGACGGAGGCCGAGGCCTCCGCGACCCCGACCTGCCGCGCCGTGGAGCAGCCCGAGCCGCGCTCGGGCGAGCCCGACCAGCCCGAGCCCCGGCCGGCCCGGCTGACCGGTTCGTGGACGGTGACGATGCGCACGAGCTGCGGCTCGTTCACGATCCGCCTGGACACGGAGCGCCAGCCGAAGACCACCGCGTCCTTCAAGGCGCTCGCCGCGTCGGGCTTCTACGACGGGCTGACCTTCCACCGCATCGTGCCGGGCACCGTCGTCCAGGGCGGCGACCCGCTCGGGACCGGCACCGGCGACGCCGGGTACAGCGTGCAGGAGACGACGCCCGCCGACGCCGCCTACACGCGCGGGACCGTCGCCATGGCCAAGTCGAGCGTCGACCCGCCCGGCACGAGCTCGAGCCAGTTCTTCGTCGTCACCGCCCCGGACGGCGGCTACCCGCCCGACTACGCGATCGTCGGCGAGGTCACGAAGGGGATGGACGTCGTCGACGCCATCGACGCGCAGAACAGCGGTGGCGACGCCCCGCCGGTGCAGCCCGTCGTCATCACGAGGGCCACCGCGAAGAAGGGCTGACCGCGCAGGCCCGGCTCAGGGCCGGCGCGGGGTGCGCGAGCGCTGGACGCGCTCCGCGTGGTCCCAGCGCAGCTCGTAGAGCTGGCGGTCGCCGTCGTCCTGCACGACCCGGAGCCCCGCGGCGCGCAGCACCTGGTGGCTCGTCGGGTTGACGAGGTCGGTGTCGGCGCGGATGCCGCGCACGTCGGGTCGGGCCCGCAGCCAGGGCACGAGGGCCCGGAGCATCTCGGTCGCGTAGCCGTTGCCGCGGCAGGACGGCGCGATGCCGAACGTGATCATGGCGACGCGGTCGTCGTCCGGCGGCTCGAGGAACGTCAGGTCGCCGACGACGACGTCGCGGTCGGCGAGGATCACCTGGTACTGGGTCCACGGATCGGCCGCGACCTTGACGGCGGGGCCGGGGCTCGTGCGCTGCCGCTCCTGCACCATCGCCGCGGAGACGAGGCTCTCGTCGAGCGGGTAGCCGTCGGCCCAGACGCGGTCGGGGTCCTCGAGACCCTGCAGGAGCGCGTCGAAGTCGCCCGTCGCCATGGGACGCACGACGAGGCGCTCGGTCGTGAGGATCCCGTCGCGCTCGAGCACACGGCGAGGCTATACGCCGCGCCGGTCCACGGGTGGAAACCGGAGCACACGACGGACGCCGGTCCAGGGGACGGCCGGACGCCCCCGGACGGACGGCGCCCGGGGGCGTCCGGAAGCGGCTCAGCCGCGGCGGCGCATCGCCCGGTTGACGGGCTCGCGCTGGGCGGCGCTCTGCTCTTGGCGCTTCACCATCGCGGCGGCCTGGCGCTTGCGGGCGAACCAGATGAGACCGCCGATGACGACGAACAGCAGGATGACGCCGAGGGAGATGTTCGACGCGAGACCGAGCCCGCCGAACGGCAGGGAGATCAGCGCGGCGAGACCGGTGCCGATCGCGATGACCGCCAGCAGGATCAGCAGGATGAGGAG
>WLOB01000468.1 GCA_009699505.1 Actinomycetota bacterium
ACCTTCGACGCTTCCTCGTAGTCGGTGCGGCATCGAAGAACGATGCGGTGGTGGTCTGGATGGCCGGCTCGGACGGCATCGAGCAGGAAACGGGCCGCTCCAGACCGGCGTGCGCCGGGGTCGACGCACAACTGGACGATCTTGATGTCGCGGGGACGTAGGTCGTACAGCACGTAGCCAATGACGGCGTCGTCTCGGAGCACCGCGATCAGTGTGGCTTTGCGCGTCCGATCTCGAAATCCCGATGTCGGCAGGAACCCGAGCGTCCTTTTGGCCGGCCCGTTGGCGAGCTCGACCACGGCATCGAAGATAGGTTGATCGGGCTCGACGACGACAACGCGGAGGGCGCCTTGGCCACTGGTAGCGCGTGACGCCCCGTCGTCGCCGCGGACGGGTTTCACGACCCAGCCTCGTGTGGACCGACGGCGCTCGCGCCTGCATCCACGGCGTATCGCGGCCCCGATGCTGCAGCGTGCCAAGCCCTGCGCGGGACTGGCCGCGCGCACGCGAGGCGCAGGATAGACCTGGGTTCCACAGCCCGAACGTAGCGGAACCCCTGGTCAGACATGCGCCGGGGACGCGATTCCGAAGCAACTCAAGCGTATCGTTGCCATTCCATTTCCGGAATGGCAACGATACCGTTTGGTATCGTTTGGCGTGATGCCGATCGGTGACGTATTCCCAGTGGGCGGTCCGGTGCCTCGCAACCGAATGATCGGCCGCGACGACGCGATCGATGACATTGCAGCGCGACTGCGTGAGCAACTCAACGTCACGATCATCGGACCTCGCAGGATCGGGAAGACGTCCGTCGGTCGCGCTGTCTGCGAGGAGCTCACTCCGACCCACTTCGTGGTGCGCGTAGAGGTCCCGGAGGGTCCGGACTCGCAGCAGCTCCGCCACCGAATCGTCAACGCGTGCAATGCCGGATCGGTACGCGACGAGTTGCGACGAGCGTGGAACACGCTCATCCCGTCGATCAAGTCGGCAGCCGGGTCCGAAGGCGTCCAGGTCGATCTCGAGACACTCAGGGGCATCGACCCCCAGACGGCGCCGTGGCGGGCGATCCTCGAGCTCCCACTCGCGGTCGCTCGCGAGAAGCGAAAGCCGCTGCTGTTGTTCCTAGACGAGCTACAGCGAGCCGTCGGCTACGACGATGCCACCGAGGTGCTCGGGGACCTCGTCGACCTCTATGGGCCTCAGACGCCTGACGCCGGCCTCTTGATCGACGGCAGCGATGAGCGAGCCGTCGACGAGTTGCTGGGCCAACCACACCACGTCAGCAAGATCGCGCCGAGCCGCGCGCTATCGCCAAGAATCCCGATTCCGGCGTGGCGGAACGTCGTACCCCAGCGCTTCACCGAGCTTGGGCTGTCGATCGAAGGAGCGATGGTGGAACGCCTACTCGCTGCGTTCGACGGCCACCCTTTCGGAACCGCGGCCGCCTGTGAGGGCGCGGCCCTGGCTGCTCGCAGAGCCAAAGCGGACTTCATCGGCGAGCTCGAGGTCATCGAGGGCATCGCCTACGGGCACAGGCGCATGGAAGAGGACGATGCCTGAGGCCGCGCAGCTCGAGGGAGAGGTGCGGTCGTGGCGGTCTCTGACCTCGCAGCTGGGTGCGTGGCAGGAGCTGCTTCGGGTGGTGGACGAGCGGACCGGGCTGACTGTTATCGCCGCCGACCCGTGGAGCGGCACAACTGGCCTGCTGGAAGAGCTCCGGCGGGAGGCACGCGGCCCCGTCTTGCTCGTCGACGCCCGCCGCTGCTCCGACGCGGCCGAGCTTGGCATGGCTATCGCGGACGAAGCGGTCCGGACCTTCGCGCTCGATGCCACGGAGTCCTGGATGCGGCCGGCTGCCCCGGACGCCGATAGTGCATATCGCGTGCGGCGACAGCTGCTGGCCGACGGCCTCGACGTGGACCAACTTCGCACCGGCGTCGGCGACCCACTATCGATTCTGCACGGCGGACTCGATGCCGCGGCGTCGCTCGCGAGCACCGTCGCACCGGTCGTCGTCATCGACCACCTCGGGCAGCTCCTGGCCGGCCTCCGAGGAGTCGATGCCCGCGCAATCCTCGAGACGCTCCGCGCGGCGTGGCAAGCGAGGACCGGGGCCTGCCTCATCCTCGTCGACTTCGCCGGCGGGCAGATCGAAGCCGCTTTGAGCGACCGCGAGCACCCTCTCTTTCACGCTGGCCGGCGGCTACGCATCCAGCGCGCCCAGCCAGCAGCCTTCGCGGAGTCGCTCATCATTTCCAAACCGGTTCTCCGGGTCGATCCAACGCTCCTCCGAGAAAGCGCCGCGTTGGCAGCTGGCGTTCCTGCACTGACCTGGCAGATCCTCGACCTCGCTCGCGAGATCGACGCTGGGGACCCGGCCACACGCGCCTTTGGCGCGTGGCAGCGACTGCGCGCCGATCGGGCCCCTCTTATCGCTCGCGAGTGGGACGTCCTGCGTGCCGTTCATCGCTCCGCGCAAGCCGTCGCCGCGGCCGTCAGCGTCAACTTGCCACCCTACGCCGCCGTGACGTCAACGAAGTCCGCACGCGATGCGTTGATTCAGCTCCGGGCCGTGGGTCAAGCTTGGCAGCCAGCACCCCGATCGTGGGCTCTCAGTTCCCCGTTGCTCACTGCGTGGGTAGCGGAGCACCTGCCACCGCGAGCGCAGCGCCCTTAGCGCCACGCGCGGCGGTCCTGCGCTCGATAATCGTTATTACGTCAACCAATTGATCTACGCTCCCGCTTGCTTGCGGTAGGTCCTGTGACCTTGATCGCTGGTTGGCGGGCTCCGTCGATCGCTATCTGGCGTACCCGGTCGTAGGCGAGCCTCGGTCGGTGATGTGAAATCCGGCGTCGGTGCGGGTGAGTTCGCCGTGGCGGGCCATGCGGCTGATCGTGGAGGCGAGGACGCTTCGGGGGCGGCCGGTGCGGGTGGCGATCTGGGCGGCGGTGCTGCCGGGATGCTTGGAGAGCTCGCTGAGGATCAGCTGCTTGTTGGTGCCGGTAGGCGCGCGGGCACGGTTGTGCGTGGGCTTCGTGTGGCGGGTGCTCGCGAGGGCCGCGTCGAGGATCGCGTGGAGGCGTTGGGCTTCTTGAAGGTAGGGCTCTAGCTCGAGGAGACGGCGGTGCGCGGCGACGCAGATCTCGGACACGGCGGGCCCGGCGCCGGCGCAGCACTCGGCCGACATCGTCGGGGGCGCGGCCGGCTGGTCGGTTGCAGCGTCGAGCATGGCGCTGCGCTTCAGGCGTCGAGCTCGGCGAGCAGCTGGTCGATGCGGCGACTGATGTCGTCGCGGGTGGCGCGGACCTCGTCGACGGGGCGGCCGGAGGGGTCGGGGAGGTCCCAGTCGATGTAGCGGACGCCGGGGACGAAGGGGCACTTGTCGCCGCAGCCCATCGTGACGACGACGTCGGCCCATTCCGCC
>WLOB01000469.1 GCA_009699505.1 Actinomycetota bacterium
CCGCCCGGGCCACCACCCGCCCGGGGCCGGCCGCCCACGGCCGGCCGTCCGGGATTGGCCGTCCACGGACACCCGCCCGGGGCCGGCCGCCCACGGCCGCCCACCCGGGATCGACGGTCCACGGATGCCGGCCGGGAGCGCTCAGCCGTCGACGGTGAGCCCGGTCATCTCGGCCATGACCTCCTCGAGGTCCGAGTTGGCGTCGAAGACGAGCACCTGGCGGTCGCCGCCGGTGCCGCGCGCCAGCAGGTCCTCCAGGCCGTCGAAGTCGCTCTCGGAGCCGAGCTGCTGCGCGTGCTCGCGCAGCCGGTCGATCAGGCGGCGCGCCAGGTCGGTGGTGCGGACGCGGTCGCTCGAGGGGAGGTCGACGAGCTCGCCGTGCAGGCCGTGGATCGCGGCGAGGTACTTGTTCTCGTCGAGGATCTGCCACGGCACGTCGCCGAGCGGCTTGCCCTCGTCGTGGTGCGAGGCGAGCTCGTGGACCATCGCCTGGATCAGGGCCGTCAGCGCGAGCGTGTGCTCCACGCGGGTCTGCCCGTCGCAGACGCGGACCTCGATCGTGCCGAACGTCGGGTGGGGGCGGACGTCGTGCCAGACGTACGTCGGGTCGCTCATGACGCCGGAGCGGATCATGAACTCCGTCTCGCGCTCGTAGCGCTCCCACGAGCCGTAGGCGGTCGGGACGCCGACGCGCGGGAACGCCCGGAAGATCGAGGTGCGCGTCGACATGAGGCCCGTCCGGTCGCCGCGCCAGAACGGCGAGTTGGCCGAGAGCGCCAGCAGGATCGGCAGGTGCACCCGCATGCCGTCGGCGACGTGGATCGCCTGGTCGGGGTCGTCGAGGCCGACGTGGACGTGGAGCCCGAAGAGCAGCTCCTGGCGGGCGACGAACCGCAGCTCGCGCACGAGGTCGCGGTAGCGGTCGCGGGCGGCGATCCGCTGGTCCTCCCAGCGCGCGTAGGGGTGCGTGCCCGCGGAGGCGATGGCCAGGCCGTGCTCGGCGGCGCGGCCCGCGACGTGGGCGCGGAGGGTCCGCAGCTGCTCGCCGGCGGCCGTCGTGTCCGCGCACGGCTCCGTGGCGATCTCGAGCACGGACTCCATGAGCTCGGGCTTGACCTCGCCGACGGGGGCGTCGCCGAGGAGGCGCTCGACGGCGTTGACGAGGTCGTGCCCGTCCTGCGGGTCGACGATCATCAGCTCCTCCTCGACGCCGATCGAGAAGGGCGTGCGACCCGGGGCCTCCCGGAAGGCGTGCTCCATGGCGCAGGACCCTAGAGAACGCCGCGGCGCACGGAGGTCACGGATCGGTGTCCCGGCGGACGACGACGGGCGGCGGGGAGCGGCATCCCGGGAACGGTGCCCGGGCCGTCGGGCGTCCAAACCGCGGGGGGACGGACGGCCGCTGCGGATCGGCGTCGTGGGTCGACACGGATCCGCATCGCTCGGCGGGGACGGACGGCCGCTGCGGATCGGGGTCGTGGGTCGACACGGATCCGCATCGCTCGGCGGGGACGGACGGCCGCTGCGGATCGGTGTCGTGGGTCGACACGGATCCGCGTCACTCGGCGGGACCCACGCCCTCACGGATGCCCCGGGCCGCGCCGGCGTCCGACGTGGTCCCGTCCCGCGACGTTCGGGGCGGGGCCCGCACCCCTCCCCGCCGGTCAGTCCTTGTAGGGGTCGACCGTGTCGGCCGGTGCCATCGCCACGCCGATCGGGACGAGCCGGTGGAGGACCTCGACCGCGTCGGCGTGCGCGGCCAGGACCTCGTCGAGCCGCTTGTAGGCCGCGGGCGCCTCGTCGGCCGCGCCGCCCCGCAGCTCGACCCCGTCCGTCGCGAGCGCGGCCTGCACCGCGGCGAAGTCGATCGAGCCCTCCTTCACGCGGCCGCGCCGCTTGACCATCTTCGCCCGCGGGTGCTCCGGGCAGAGCGTGAAGCGCTCGTTCTCCGCGCCGGCCCGCTCGCGGGCGTCGCGGTACTGGCCCATAGGCACCCAGAACGGGCAGTTGCGGTCGGAGCACTCCATCCGGTTGGCGATCCGGCCCGCCGCCTGCGTCCGCGACATGACGCGTCCGGCCCCGTGGACGGTCGACGCGAGGAGCTCGTCGGTGTCCACGCCCTCGCGGCCGCGGAGGATCACCGACGCCTCGCCCATCGTCGCGCCCACGAAGCCCTCCTGGCCCGGGAACGCCGGGGTGCAGCCCTTGCGGACGACCCAGGCGTCGACCCCGTGGTGGGTCTCGCGCCACGCGTAGTTGTGGTGGTTGTGGACCGTGTGGGTCGCCTCGGCGCCGAGGATCGAGAGGACCTTGTCGACGACGACGTCGCGCCCGGCGTACGCGTACGCGCCGGCGAGCTCCATCGCGGCCAGGTAGGCCTGCCCGATCTCGGAGTCCGTCGCAAGGAGCACGGGCGGGGCGTCCATCTCGCCGTCCCGCACGCGGTCCCCGAACCCGCCCCCGGCCGCCATGGAGAGGAAGCCGGACGCGGTCTTGTGCCCGAAGCCGCGCGACCCGAAGTGCACGCCGACCCAGAGGAACCCGTCGTCGCCCGCGAACAGGTCGACGTAGTGGTTGCCGGCGCCGACGGTGCCGAGCTGGTTGCGGGCGCCCTGCACGAGGGCGCGCTGCGGCCGGAAGTCCGCGTGCTGGATCGCGTCGAGGACGGGGTGGTCCACGGGCTCGTCGTTCTTGCGGCCCATGCCGAACGAGACGCGCTCGTAGACCTCGTCCATGACCCGCGGGATCTCGGCGCGCACGTCGGCCGTCCGAACGTCGGTGCGCACGGCCTTGTTGCCGCAGCCGATGTCGTAGCCGACGCCGGACGGCGAGAGGTGGTCGGGGTAGGCGATCGCGCCGCCGATGGGCTGCGAGTAGCCGACGTGGCCGTCGGCGCACAGGACGCCGGCGACGGCGTCCCCGGCCTCCGCGCAGCGCCGGAGCTGGTCCACGGCGCGGTCGTCGACGACGCCCCGGACGGTGATCGGGATCTGGCTCATGGACCGAGCATGCCGGGGCGGGGGCGACCACGCCACGGGCCCCGGGACGACCACCGCCGGTCCCCGGGGGTTCGACCCCGGCCGCGCGATCCGGGCCCGGCCGGCGGTCGCGCCGCGGGTCGCCCGGCGCAGGGTTCGAACCCTCGTACCGACCGCCCCCGCGGGTTGCGGACGGCGTCCGGGGCGGCTAGGTTCGTCGACGTCATGTCCACCACCTGGCAGAGCACCACGCGCTTCGTCGACGCCCCCTGCGGCGTCTCGAACACGCACGCCCTGGTCGGGGACATGCAGCCGCAAGAGCAGAAGCTCCGGCACGCCCACCCCGCCTTCATCACGCACAACCGCTAGCGAGAGAGACCCACATGGCTCCCGCGACGGTCGCGGGGGTCACGGTCCGGAGGGGCTCGTCCACGGGGACGGGTCG
>WLOB01000047.1 GCA_009699505.1 Actinomycetota bacterium
TCGCCGACCTTCGCCTTCGTCTCGCTGCCGTCGCGCTTGACCCAGAGGACCTGGTCGCCGCGCTTGAGGGTGCCGTGGGCGATCTTCGAGATCGCCAGGCGGCCGAGGTACGGCGAGGCGTCGAGGTTGCCGACCTGCGCCTGGAGCGGGTGCTCGGGGTCGAACGTCGGCGCGGGGATCGCCTCGAGGATGCCGTCGAGCAGCTCGGCGAGGTCCTCGCCCAGCTCGTCCGGGCGGATGCCGGCGCGGCCGTCGCGGCCGATCGCGTA
Organism: Actinomycetota bacterium; assembly: GCA_009699505.1. GTDB lineage: Bacteria > Actinomycetota > Thermoleophilia > Solirubrobacterales > Solirubrobacteraceae > Patulibacter. Next base: position 270 of record WLOB01000047.1, read on the forward strand.
GTAGACGGGGAACTCGAGCTGGTGGTCCTTGGCGTCGAGCTCGAGGAAGAGCTCCTCGACGTCCGAGACGACCTGCTCGATCTGCGCGTCGGGGCGATCGATCTTGTTGACGACGAGGATGACCGGCAGGTCGGCCTCGAGCGCCTTGCGGAGCACGAAGCGCGTCTGGGGCAGCGGGCCCTCCGCCGCGTCGACGAGGAGGACGACGCCGTCGACGAGGGCCAGGCCGCGCTCGACCTCGCCGCCGAAGTCGGCGTGGCCGGGCGTGTCGACGATCGTGACCGTCGTGTCGCGCCACTGGATGACCGTGTGCTTGGCGAGGATGGTGATCCCGCGCTCGCGCTCCTGGTCGTCCGAGTCCATGATGCGGTCGGAGTCCTCGCCGCGGTGCAGGGCGCCGGACTGACGCAGCATCGCGTCGACGAGGGTGGTCTTCCCGTGGTCGACGTGGGCGACGATGGCGACGGTTCGGAGGTCTGTACGTGCGGAAGGCATTCCCGTCGAAGGATAGGGACCTTCGACGCCCGACCCCCTGGCGGTCGCCTGCGGGTCTTGACACGGGCGCAACATGCCGGTAGATGACGCGGCCCGCACCGCCGCCGCGCGCTCTAGTCTGCGGCGATGTCGCGGGTCGGCCACGAGCGCGCGCACGGCGCTCCCCCGGCGGCCTCCGCCGGGTCCGTGCGCGCCGTCCGATCCGGCCGCGCGACCGCCGTCCGTCCCGGCCGCACGACCGCCGTCCGTCCCGGCCGCGCGAACGCCGTCCGTCCCGGCCGCACGACCGCCGTCCGTCCCGGCCGCACGACCGCCGTCCGTCCCGGCCGCACGACCGCCGTCCGTCCCGGCCGCACGACCGCCGACCGTCCCGGCCGCACGACCGCCGACCGTCCCGGCCGCCGCGGGCGCCTCCTCGTCGCCGGACCGCTCGCGGTCGTCCCCGTGCTGCTCGTCCTCGGCGCGGTGCTCCCGCCGTCGGCCGGCGCGGTCGTCGCCGGCACCCGGGTCCGTCCGGCGGACCACCCGGCGGTCGTCCGGCTCGCCGACGCCTGCACCGCCACCCTCGTTGCGCCCCGGCGGCTCCTGACCGCGGCGCACTGCATCCCGCTCGTGACGCCCGGCCGGACGCGGGTCCGGATCGGCGGGGAGCGGCTGCGCGTCGTCCGGGTCGCGCGCCATCCGCGCTTCCAGTACCTCGCGCCGACCTACCCGGCCGAGCCGTACCGCGACCTGGCGCTCGCCGAGCTCGAGGCCGCTGCACCCGTCGCGCCGCTCCGCGTGTCGTGGCGGCGGGTCCGGCCCGGCGGCGCCGTGGCGCTCCTGGGCTACGGCACCGGCGACCCGGACGAGCCACGGAACTTCGGCGTGCTGCGCACCGCGACGCTCGTCGTGCGGGACGACCGGACCTGCCGGCGGGCGCTCCGCCGGGCCGCCGTGGGGCAGGCCGAGCAGTACCGCCGGCGGGTCATGCTCTGCACCCAGGACCCCGACGGCGTCCGGCCGTTCGCGTCCGGGTGCTTCGGCGACAGCGGCGCCCCGCTGCTGCGCGGGGCGCTCGACGACGCACCCGAGATCGTCGCCGTCGACTCCTGGGGCGTGGCCTGCGGCGACCGCGACGGCGACCCGGAGGTCTTCGCTCGCGTCTCGGCGGAGCGCGCCTTCGTCGAGGCCGCCGACCCCGGCTGGTCCACGGTCGCGATCGAGCAGCCGTTCGCGCCCGGCCCGTTCTGAGGCCTCCCGACGGCGCGGCCGGCCTGGTCGCGATCCCGTCGCCCGCAGCGTCCAGATCGAGACCAGCCACCCCGTCGTCCGTGGCGCGGCCGGCCTGGTCGCGATTCCGTCGCCTGCAGCGTCCATATCGAGACCAGGCCCCGGGGCCTTCGGCGTCCCGCCACCCCGACCGCCCTCACCCTCCTGCCGACCCGGACTCCGGACCCGACCCGGACCCCGGGCCCGTCCCGTCACCCGCGGACCCGGACCCGTCAGGGCTCCGGTCACGGGACGGTCACACGACGCCGCGGGGGCGGTGGTTCGATCGGAGCGTCCCCCCACCGGACGATCGATCCCCCTCCCACGCGGCCTCCCTCACCGGCCGCCCGGGACGCGCCCCGCGGCGCGCGGTCGCCCACCGATCCACAGGAGCCCGTCGTGTCCCCCATGACCCGCCGTTCCCTCGTGCGCGCCGGAGCCGCCGGCGCGCTGGTCGCCGTCTCCGCCGGCTTCCCCGTGTCGCCCGCCGTCGCCCGCACCCGGCCGCGGTTCACCGGCAGCCCCTTCGCGCTCGGCGTCGCCTCGGGCGACCCGTCCTCGGACGGCGCCGTCCTCTGGACCCGCCTGACCACGGACACCCTCGGCGTCGACCCGCTGCCCGCTCCACGCATCGCGGTGCGCTGGGAGGTCGCCGAGGACGAGGGCTTCCGCCGCGTCGTCCGACGCGGCGTCGAGATCGCCGACGAGCGGTCCGCCCACAGCGTCCACGTCGAGCTGCGCGGCCTGCGCCCGCACCGCGAGTACTGGTACCGCTTCGCGGCCGGCGACGAGGTCAGCCCGGTCGGCCGCACGCGCACGGCGCCGGGGTTCGGCTTCGGCGGCGGTGCGGACGACCTGGCGTTCGCCGTCACGTCGTGCCAGAACTACGAGGCCGGGTACTACGCCGCCTGGCGCGACATCGCGGCGCAGGACCTCGACGTCGTGCTGCACCTGGGCGACTACATCTACGAGGGCGCCGGCAAGAGCGACCCGCCGACCGCCACGACGCCGCGCCGGCACGTCGGCCCGGAGATCACGACGCTCTTCGACTACCGGCGTCGCCTGGCGCTCTACCGCTCGGACCCCGACCTGCTGGCCGCGCACGCGGCGCACCCGTTCGTCGTGATCTGGGACGACCACGAGGTCGACAACAACTACGCCGGGCTGATCTCGCAGGACGACGACCCGGTCGCGGTCTTCTCCGCCCGCCGCGCCGCCGCCTACCAGGCGTACTACGAGCACATGCCGCTCCGTCGCGCCCAGGTCAACCGGGGCCCGAACCTCCAGCTGGACCGCACGCTGCAGTACGGCGACCTCGCGCAGTTCACGATGCTCGACACCCGCCAGTACCGCGCGAACCAGGCCTGCGGCGACGGCAACAAGGAGCCCTGCGGCGCCGAGTGGGAGGACCCGTCCCGCACGTTCTTGGGCGACGAGCAGGAGCGCCGCGTCCTGCGCTCCCTCGGCCGGTCCCGCGCCCGCTGGAACGTCATCGGCAACCAGATCCCGCTGACGGCGATCGACCAGCAGGCCGGCCCGGGCCAGAAGCTCTACATGGACGGCTGGGCCGGCTACCCCGTCGCCCGCGACCGCTTCCTGCAGGGCCTCGAGGACCGGAAGGTCCGCAACCCGCTCGTCGTCACGGGCGACGTGCACGCGAGCTGGGCCTGCGAGGTCAACCGCGACGTGCGGGACCCGGCCTCCCGCGCGACGGCGGTCGAGCTCATCGGCACGTCCATCAGCTCCGGCGGCGACGGCACCGACGTGCCGTCCGCGGTCCTGCCCGACAACCCCCAGGTCAAGTTCCAGCGCAGCCGCCGCGGCTGGGTCAAGGTGGCGCTCGACCGCAGGGAGGCCCGCGCGGAGTTCCGGCACCTGCCGTACGTCACGCGCCCCGACGCCACGCCGAAGGTCGACGCCGCGTTCACCGTGCAGGACGGCACGCCGAAGCTGCAGCGGGTCTGAGGGGCGGCGGGGCGGCGGCTCGCCGTGTTCGGTGGGCGGGCCGGCGGCCGGCCGCCCGCCCCCCCCCGGCTCGTCGGTCAGTCCGCCGCCACCGGCGCCGACGGGCGCGTCGCCGCGCCTCGCAGCCACCGGGGCGCCCACCAGGCGCGCTCGCCGAGGAGCTGCATCACCGCGGGCACGAGCACCACGCGGACGACGGTCGCGTCGACGAGGACCGCGGTGGCCAGGCCGACCCCCATGAGCTTGAGGAACACCTCGGGGCTCAGGGCGAAGGCCGCGAAGACGGCGACCATGATCGCCGCCGCGGCGGTGATGACCCGCGCGGTGCGGGCGACGCCCTCGACGACCGCGGCGCGGGCGTCGCCGTGCCGCGCGAACCGCTCGCGGATCGCCGACATCAGGAAGACCTCGTAGTCCATGGAGAGCCCGAACAGCGCGGCGAACATGATCACGGGGATGAACGGCGGCACCGGCAGCGACGTGTCGATGCCGATGAGCTGGCCGGCCCAGCCGCCCTGCGCGACGAGACCGACGACGCCGAACGCCGCGGCGATCGACAGGAGGTTCATCGCCCCGGCCTTCAGGGCGACGACGGGCGCCCGGAACGCGGCGATCAGCAGCACGAACGAGATCAGCACGACCCCACCCACGAAGAGCGGCAGCCGGCTCGCGGTGGCGGCGCCCTGGTCGACGGTCGCCGCCGTGCGGCCGCCCAGGGCGACCTGGAGCCCGGTGCTGCGCAGCGGCCCGTCGCGCAGCCGCTCCACGAGGTCGCTCGTCCGGGCGTCCTGCGGCGAGGACCGCGGAACGATCTGCAGCAGCGCCGCGGTGCCGGCGGGGTTCGGCTGAGGAGCCGAGACGGACGCGACGTCCCGGTCCGTGCGGACCTCGGCGGCCAGGCGGTCCAGGGCCGCGCTGTCCGCCGGACCACCGGGGGTGGCGGCGACGGCGACGAGCGGGCCGTTCTGGCCCGGCCCGAAGCCGGCGGTGAGGCGGTCGTACGCCTGGCGCGGCGCCGTGCCCGACGCCTCGTTGCCAGCGTCCGGGAAGCCGAAGCGCAGCGTCGTGGCGGGCGCGGCCAGGAGCGCCAGCAGCGCGAGCGCCAGGACCGTCGACACGACCGGGCGGCGCTGGATGCGCCGGGCCCAGCGCGCGCCGGGGACGGTGTCGGGGTCGGTGCGCGCGGGCCGCACGCCCGGGACCCGGAGCCGCTCGATCCGGCGGCCCGCGAACCCGAGCAGCGCGGGCAGCAGCGTCAGCGACGCGGCCAGCACGACGAGGACCGCGAGGCTCGACGCCAGCGCCACGCCGTAGAGGTACGGCAGGCCCATGAGGAAGAGGCCGAGCAGCGAGACGACGACCGTGCCGCCCGCGACGAGCACGGAGCGCCCGGCGGTCGACATCGCCTCGACCGTCGCGCTCTCGGGGTCGCGGCCCGCGGCGGCCGCCGCCCGGTAGCGGGTGATGATGATGAGCGCGTAGTCGATGCCGACCCCGATGCCGAGCATGAGCGCCATCTGCACCGCCCAGTCCGGCGTGTCGATCAGGGCGGCCAGCAGCCCGCCCAGGCCGAGCGCGACGCCGACGCCGACGAGCGCGACGAGCAGCGGCAGGCCGGCCGCGACGGCGGAGCCGAAGGTCAGGAGCAGCACGACGGCGGCGACCGCGAATCCGACGAGCTCGGCGGACATGGCCGCCTCCTCCGTCATCCCCGCGATCGAGCCGGCGACGATCGTCTCGACCCCGTCGCGCTCCGCCCGCTCGCCCAGGGCCACGAGGGCCGTCCCGGTCTCCTCGGGGACGTGGTCCTCCCCGCGGGTCAGGGGCAGCCGGACGACGGCGGTGGTGCCGTCGGCGGAGACCTCCGCGTCCTTCGCCGTCAGGCCGGGCGCGACGCCCTCGAGCCTCGAGGCGTCCGCGAGGAGCCGGTCGATCGCGGCGGTGGAGCGGGGCGTCACCGCGCCGGCCCCGTCGTGCCAGACGACCTCGACCTCCGCGGCCGTCCGGCCGCCGAACTCGCGCTCGATGGTCTGCGTCGCGGCCTGCGACTCCGAGCCCGGCGTGTCGTAGCCGACGGCGAAGTCCCCGCCGAGGTTGGCGGCCGCGAGGGTCGCGACCACCACGGCGACGAGCCACGCGGCGAGCACGGTCCTCCGGCGTCGGAAGGCGAGGCGACCGAGGCGCCCGAGTGGCGTGCGGTCGGGGTGGTCGGGGGTGGTGTCCATGGGAGGTCCTGTCGTGTCCGTCGGGGAGGGGCGCTGTCCTCACCGACCGTACGAACGGGCCGCCGGCGCGTCGTCGGCCGCGCGGACGCTCCGGGCGTACTCCCCGCGGAGTACGCGGCGGCCGCCGTCGCCCCCGGCGCAGGGCCGGCCCGCCGGGGCGGATCGGCTCACCGCGTCCGGACCACCCGCGTCCCGCGGCGTCGTCACGACGCCGCACCGCCCGACCGCGCCCGGGACACCCGCGCCCCGTCGGCGTCCCCGCCGCGTCCTCAGGCGCCCGGGACCACGATGCCGCTCTCGTACGCGGTCACGACGAGCTGCACCCGGTCGCGGGCGCCGACCTTCATGAGGATGCGCGAGACGTGCGTCTTCGCGGTCAGCGGCGAGATGACGAGCTCCGCGGCGATCTCCGCGTTCGAGCGACCGCGGGCGACGAGCGCCAGGACCTCGAGCTCGCGCCCCGTCAGCTCGTCGAGCTCGGGCACCCGCCGGGGCGGGGCGGGGTCGCGCCGGGCGGCGAACGCGGCGATGAGGCGGCGCGTGACGCGGGGGTGCAGCAGCGCGTCGCCGGCCGCCACGACGCGGACCGCGTGCAGCAGCTCGGACGGCTCGACGTCCTTCAGCAGGAAGCCGCTGGCCCCCGCGCGCAGGGCGCCGAAGACGTAGTCGTCGAGCTCGAACGTCGTCAGGACGATGACCCGGACGTCCCGCAGGCGGGGGTCGCCCGTGATCGCCGCGGTCGCCTCGAGCCCGTCCATGCCGGGCATCCGCACGTCCATCAGGACGACGTCGGGCCGGTGCTCCCGGGCCGCCGCGACCGCGGCCCCGCCGTCGGCGACCTCGGCGCAGACCGTCAGGCCGTCCTCGGCGTCGATGAGCGCGGAGAAGCCCGCGCGGACGAGCGCCTGGTCGTCCGCCAGCAGGACGGAGACGCTCACGCCACGGCCCCCGTCCCGGCCAGAGGCAGGTGGGCCCGCACGCGCCAGCCGCCGGTCGCGTCCCGCCCCGCCTGCGCGCTGCCCCCGACCGCGGCCGCGCGCTCGCGCACGCCGCGGAGGCCGGCCCCGGCGCCCGCCGTCGCCGTGGTCGCCGCGGACCCGCCCGCCGCCGGGGACCCGGCGTCGCCGCCGTCGTCCGTCACCTCGACGGTCACGTCGTCCGGGGTCACGACGACCCGCACCACGGCGGAGGCCGCGCCCGCGTGGCGGAGCACGTTCGTGAGCGCCTCCTGGACGATGCGGAACACCGCGGTGCCGACGGCCGTGGGCACGGCCTCCGGGTCGCCGTCCAGTCGCACGTCGACGGCCACGCCGGCGGCGCGCAGCGGGTCCGCCAGCTCCTCGAGCCGGCCGAGCGGGTCCGTCGGGCGCAGGGGCGTGCCCTCGGGGTCGTCGTCGGACCGGAGCACCCCGAGCGTCGTGCGCAGGTCCGCCAGCGCCGCGCCCGAGACCCGCTTGATCTCGACGAGCGCCGCCTCGGCGTGCTCCGGTCGCGTGTGGAGCAGGTGCGCGGCCACGCCGGCCTGGACGTTGATCGCGACGATGGAGTGCGCCACGACGTCGTGCACGTCCCGCGCGATCTGCAGGCGCTCCTCGGCGACCCCGGCCCGCGCGGCCTGCTCGCGCTCGCGGACCTCCTGCTCGTGGCGCGCCTCGTCGGCCAGGCGGGTGGCCCGGCGGGCGCGGACGCCGTCGCCGAGCAGGACCGCCGCGACCGCGATCCCGATGTTCGAGATCAGCTTGTCGACGTGCATCTCGCCCTCGGAGAACCCGAGCACGAGGAGGACGACGGCCGGGACGAGGATGGCGATCAGGGCCGGCGACCGGCGGCGGTCGCCGTGCGCGGCCGCGGCGTAGGCGGCGATGGCCCCCGGGAGGACCACCGTGTTGCCCGCGTCGAGGGTGGCCAGGCAGCCGGCGATCGCCAGGCACATCGCGGGCACGGCGGCCAGCGGCGCGCGATGGCGGGCCGCGAGGACGGCGACCGTCACCGCGGCGGCGAGCAGCCCGAGCGGCGTGATGCCGTGGTCGCCGGCGCCGAACGCCGCGTCGAGCAGCAGAGCCGCCCCGACCGCGCCGAGCAGCGCGGCCTCGCGCAGCGCGGGGTGGGAGCCGACGGTCATCCGGGCCACGCTACCCGCCGTCCGCCGATCCGTCGTCGTCCGCGCGGAGTATCCGCGCGGTCCGGCGCCGGGGCCGGCTCCCCCGGCCGCGGGCCCGCGCCCGCCAGGCGCCGGTCGCGACCGACCCACCCGCCCGGCGCCGGCCGCGACCGACCCGCCTCCCGGTGGCGGCGCCCCGCCCGCTCAGCCCTCGACGGGCAGGCGCATCGGCGCGTCGCCCTCCGGCGTCACCGCGCGGCCCTCGGCGTCGAGCCAGTCGACGAGGCCCGTGCCGGGGTCGACGACGGCCGCGTCGACCGTGAAGGCGTTGCGCTCGACGTCCCGCTCGACGGTGCCGCCGCCGCGCGTGTGCACGACGACGCGGGCGACGCCGTTGGGCACGAGGCCCCAGGCCATCGGGCCCTCCGTCGACGTGGCGGCGCCGCGACGGACGTCGTCCGTGTCGAAGCAGCGGCCGCCCGCGTTGCCGGTCCGCACGCGGGCGTAGACGCACACCTCGTCGCGGCCGGCCCGCGCACCCGGTGCGACGGGCGCGAGCTCCGCCACGGGGACGAGGACGAGCGCCTCGCCCGTGGCCGAGGCCCGCAGGATGCGGACGCCCGACACGCGGATGCCGACGTACTGCCGGGTCAGGAGCGCCAGGGCCTCCCGGGCGACGGGCCCGCGGTCGGCCGCGGTCTGGTCGACGCCGAGGACCCCGAGGACCGCCGTCTGCGCGGACGGGACCGGGGTCGAGCTCGCGCTGGGCCGGTTGCCGTCCTCGAACCCGAGGACGGGGCCCCACAGCGCGGTGCCCGCGACGGCGGCGCCGCCGACCGAGACGACCGCGGCGCTCGTCATCAGGCCCAGCCGGAAGCGGCGGGCCCTCCGGCGAGCGCGGTCGACCAGGCGGTCGTTCGCGAGCAGCAGGCTCTCCTGGAGCTGCGGCAGCTGGATCATGCCCATCCCCTCATCTGGTCCCTGAGTCGCGCCAGCCCACGGCTGGCGCGCTTGCGGACGACGGCCGGCGACGTGCGGAGGCGCTCCGCGGTCTCGTCGTAGGTCTCGTCCTCCACGTAGCGGGCGACGATCGCCGTCCGCTGCTCCTCCGGCAGCGCGTCGAGCGCTGCGTAGAGGCGGTCGTTCTCGCCCAGACGGTCGACCCGGGCGAGGTCCTCGTCGTCGAGGACGAGCGGCATCATCCCGAGCCGCTCGCGCGCCTTCTGCTCGACGGTGCCACGGCGCGCGCTGTCGACGAGCACGTGGTGGGCGATGCCGAAGATCCACCCGGCGGCGGAGCCCTTCGACGGCCGGAACCGCGCCCGGCCGGCGAGGGCCCGGGCGAAGGTCTCCGCGGTGAGGTCCGCCGCGACCTCCGGCAGCCCGACCCGCCGCCGGTGGTAGGCCAGGACGGCGGGCTCGTAGCGGGCGTAGAACTCCCCGAACGCGGCCGTCGAGCGGTCGAAGCGCTTCTCGGCGACGAGGTCCTCGTCGCTGCGGTCCTGCTCGCGGCTCACGGTTGCTGTTCGGTCGGCGGCCGGGATCTGTGACCGTCCATCCCGGTTCGCCGCGGTCGGGCGCCCTCCTGCCGGCCGGTCGAGGAGGGCGATCACCCGTCCCCCGCTACTCCGTCGCGCCGCCGGAGAAGTCGTCGATGTCGGAGATCTCCTTGTCGGCGACCCCGTCGGAGGTGGCGATCCGGACGGCCTCGACCTCCTCGGCGTCGACCTCGACGACCCCGGAGGCGTCCGGGGTCACCCGCTCGGTCGAGCGGTCCTCCTCGACGACGGTGACCTCGGCGCCGTCGGGCACGAGGGTGAACGCGGTCGACCGGTCCTCCGAGGCCATGCCGAGCGTGATGCCGTCCGTCGCCACCATCGAGGTGGGCGAGCAGGTGACCCCGTAGCCGGGCACGGAGTCCGGCGCGACCAGGCAGATCGTCCCGTCGCCGGGGACGACCCAGCCGCGGCCCGTCGGGGTGTCGATGGCGCGGGAGAGCCCGGGGTTGCGGCCGAAGCGCGCGGGGCCGACGGCGGCGGCGACGTCGGCGGGCATGACGTCGGCGGCGCGGCGCGACCGGCGGAGGACGCCGAGGATCTGGGCCTGGTCGGCCTGCACGGCGCCGATCGGGGCGGGGGACGCGTCGGGTGAGACGGCGACCCGCTCGGGCGCGTCCTCGGCGCCGGCGGACCCGGCCGAGCCGACCGCGAGGCCGGCGGCGACGACGCCGGCGAGCAAGGTGCCGCCGACGGCGCGGCGGGCGTGGGGACGACGGGGGCTCAGCACGACGCCGCTCCGCTGCCGTACGTGGACGAGCCGTAGAAGGTGGCGGTCGTGCTGCCGCCGTTCTTGATCAGCGGGTAGAGCACCCGGTCGGCGTAGAGGAACTTGCAGGCGTAGCCGAAGCCCCACGACCAGTCGCCGTAGAGCTGGTTCTGGCTCGTCGAGGTGCTCGCGCCGGCGCCGACCTTGCGGTTGTCGGGGTTCGAGCCGCGGGCGGACCGCAGCGTGTGGCGGTCGTAGCTGCAGGCGCTGCTCGCGCCGAGCCAGCAGGACCACGAGTCGGTGGCCGCGTTCGCCGCGGGGGCGCCGACCGCGGTCGCCCCAGTGGCGAGGAGGGTGGCCAGGGCGACGGTGAGCGGTGCGCGCCGGCGGGTTCGGGGGGAGGTCATTCGGGGGTCCTCGGTGTTCGCAGGTGGTCGATCAGGGACGTCGAACCTACGTCCGGAGACGTCACAAACGCCTGCAATCGACGAACGTGCGCGCGTGGTACTGGTCAACGGGTCCAGTTCGCCGAAAACGGTCACACCCGGACATCGCCAAACGAACAGCACACCGTGGGGCGATGCGCTCGAAGGCCGTGTCGGGGGCCAACGGCGTACGCGCGGACGGCCGCGCGAGGCGGGACAGCAGGTTCGCTAGACTAATTACCAGTGCGAACCACCACGACAGACGCCCCCGACCGGTCCTCCGTCCCCGAGGTCGCCGCGCACCTCCGCCTCGTGATCACGCGGACGGCCCGTCGACTGCGCACGGAGGCGAGTGCCGGGCTCGGCCCCTCGCTCGGTGCCGCGCTGGCGACCGTCGAGCGCTGGGGGCCCCTGAGCCCCAGCGAGCTGGCCGACCGCGAGGGCATCCGCCGACCGTCCGCCACGCGGATCGTCGCCCGGCTGGAGGAGGAGGGGCTCGTCGCCCGCGAGCCCGACCCGGACGACGGACGGTCGTTCCGCGTGACGTTGACCCCGGAGGGCGCCGACCACATCCGCGACGTGCGCTCGCGCAAGGACGCGTTCCTCGCCCGGCGGCTCGAGCGCCTGACCCCGGAGGACCGCGCCACGCTCGATCGCGCCTCCGACCTGCTCGAGCGCCTGCTCGAGGACCCCGTCGACGACTGACCGCGCGAGGACCGCGGCCGGGCACCGCCCCCGCCGGCCGCCGACCGGCGACGCCGACCCGCCGGGACGGCGCCGCCGCGCACCCCCGGACACCGGACCCGGACCCCGCACCCCCACGACCCCGAGGACCCCCACGCCTTGAGCCCCACGATCCACCGCACCTTCGACTCCCTCCACGTCCCGAACTACCGGCGCTACTTCGCCGGGCAGGTCGTGTCCGTGTCGGGCAACTGGATCCAGAACGTCGCCGCGATGTGGCTCATGGTCCAGCTGACCGGCGACGGCCTGGCGGTCGGGCTCACGGCGGCCCTGCAGTTCCTGCCGCTCATGCTCTTCGGGGTCTGGGGCGGGCTGCTCGCGGACCGGGTGGACAAGCGGCGGCTGCTCATCGGCACGCAGATCGGGCTCATGGTGCCCGCGATCGTGCTGGCCGCCACGACGTTCACGGGCACCGTCACGCCGCTCCTGATCTACGCGATGGTCTTCCTGCGCGGCACGGCGATGGCGATCGACAACCCCGCCCGCCAGGCGCTGCCGATCGAGCTCGTCGGGCCGGAGCGGGTCGTGAACGCCGTGGCGCTCAACAGCGTGGTCATCCAGGCCTCGCGCATCATCGGCCCCGGCATCGCCGGGCTGCTGATCGCGGTGGTCGGGATCGGCTGGTGCTTCGTCGTCGACGCGCTCTCGTTCCTCGCGATGATCGCCGCGCTGCTGCGGCTGGACCCGGAGGAGATGGGCGAGGCCCCACGGGCGACCCGCCACAAGGGCGCGGCCCGCGAGGGCGTCGCCTACGTCCGCCACGCCCCGCACCTGTGGATCCCGCTGGCGATGATGGCGGTGATCGGGCTGCTGTCCTTCAACTTCCAGATCGTGCTGCCGCTCATGGCCCACGACACCTGGGAGGGCACCGCCACGACCTTCACGCTCCTGACGATGACGATGGCCGTCGGCTCCGTGATCGGGGCGCTCGTCGCCGGCACGCGGCGCGAGATCACCCCGCGCCTGCTCGTGGGCGCCGCGACGCTCTTCGGCACCTTCCAGCTCCTGGCGGCCGCCGCGCCGATCCTGCCGCTGCAGCTCCTGCCGCTCGTCCTCCTCGGGATGGCGTCCGTCACGTTCTCCGCGGGCGTCAACTCGACGCTGCAGCTCGGGGTCGACCCGGCGATGCGCGGGCGGGTGATGGCCCTCTACTCGCTCGTCTTCCTCGGGTCGACGCCGATCGGCGCGCCGCTCGTCGGCTGGATCGCCGGCTGGGCGGGCCCCCGCGTGGGGCTGGCGGTCGGGGGCGTCGCGGCGCTCGCGGCGGCCGCGGGCGCCGCCTGGGCCTTCCGGCGGGTGGCGGCGGGGGAGGACGGGGACCCGGCGGAGCCGGGCGCCGCCGGGGTCGTGCGACCGGTCGCCGGGGCCGGCCCGGTCGCCGGAGCGGGCCCGGTCGCCGGAGCGGCCCCGGTCGCCGGAGCGGCCCCGGGGTCGCGGGTCGTCACCCACGGCTGACCGGGGCGCGAGGCCCCGGTCGCGCGCGACGGTGCGTGCTGCCCGTCCGGGCCGGCGGGGACCGGCCGCGACGGGCGTCGCCGGTCCGGCCGGCGACGCCCGGGGTGGGTCGCCGTCAGTCGAAGTAGTTCTTCCCGCCGAACCTGCTGACGGCGAGGTGGAAGGCGTCGGCGACCTTGTAACAGATGCCTCGCTGCAGGGCCTCGACGTACTTGCGGTCGAACTTCTGCTTGCACTGGATGTTCATGTTCTCCATGAACCGGGAGTCGACGGCCTTCTTGCCGGCCGCGGTCGGGGCGAGCTCGAGGCCGTCGGCCTTCGACCCGAAGTTGCGGTAGCCGAAGTCGTGGCGGTCGCAGGACTTCTCGAAGATGTCGGAGTAGTAGGCGATCGGCTTGCCCTTCCAGCTGCGGTAGCCCAGCTCGACCTCCAGGAGCTTCTCCGGCACGCTGCAGCCGTTCGTGCCCCAGTTGATGCTGTGCCCGTCGACGTCCTTCCTCGTCGAGGGGTAGAGCTTCTTGTACGTCCCGTACTTCGAGCCGCCGACGTCCTCGAACTCGACCGCGCGCGCCACGAGGCCCAGCGTCGCGTGGCTCGGCGCGGTGGGCTGCGCCGGGACGTACGGCGGCGCGGGCTTCGGGTCGGAGGCGCCGCACGTCGGGACGCCCTGGATGAAGCCGTCCGTGTAGGTCTTGAGGTAGGTGTCGGGGACGTAGAGGCCGTTGACCTTCGCCCAGACCCGCGAGCCGTACGCGGCCTGCCCGACGACCTGGCAGGTGATCCGCACCCACTGGCCGGCCCGGACGTGGTCGACCTTGGCGACGGGCTTCAGGCGCGGCGCCGAGCGGCCGTCGAGATCGACCTCCACGCGGTAGGTGTTCTGGGCGTTCCAGGGGGTGAGCGACCGGACCTTCGCGGCGGACGCGGCGCCCGGGACCAGGAGTGCCGCGGCGAGCAGCGCGACGAGCGCGGCCAGCAGCGTGCGCGATCGGGATGGGACGGTGGGTGCGGGGGACGGGACGGGGGACATCGGGGGCTCCTCGGGGGTCGGTGTGGGCGGAGCGTTCCACGCCGCGACCCGGTCGGAGCGCCCTCCTCAGAGAGCTCTCACGGCCCCCTCACGCCGTCCTCACCGGGCATGAGGAGACGGTGAGGATCGGGCCCCGGGCGCCGCCGCGAGGTGCAGGCTGGAGCGTTCCGGGCCCGCCGGGGGACCGGGCTCCGGGCGTCGGCGCCTGGGAGACTGGGCGCGATGGCCGGCCCTCCCGACGACCACCCGGCCGACCGCGTGCGGGCGCTGGGCGTCCACCGCGTCTCGCTGCCCGCGCGGAACGAGATGGGGCGCGTGAACGCGTGGATCGTCGACGACGACCCGCTGACGCTGGTCGACGCCGGGATCGGCGCGCCGGGCGCCGTCGAGGCGTTCGAGTCGGCGCTCGGGGCGATCGGCCGGCGGCTGGGCGACGTCGGGCTGATCGTCCTGACGCACCAGCACACGGACCACCTGGGGCTGGCGGGCGAGCTCGTCCGCCGCTCGGGGGCGGAGGTCGCGGCGCTCGCGCCGCTCGTGCCGTACCTCGCCGACCTGCCGGCCGAGATGGCCGCCGACCGCGCGTTCATGGCCGAGCTGCTCCGGCGTCACGGCGCGACCCCCGAGGAGGTCGACGGCAACGACGCCGGGTGGGCCGCCTTCCACACCGGCGGGGGGCCGTGCGCGGTCACCGTCCCGCTCGTCCCCGGTTCGACCGTGGGGCTGCGCGACCGGACGCTCGAGGTCCTGCCCCGGCCCGGGCACAGCGAGACCGACGTCCTCCTCGTCGACGCCGAGCACCGGGTGGCCTTCGGCGGCGACCACCTGCTGCGCGCCACGCCGTCCGTGCCGGTCCGCGACCGGCCGCTGCCGGCGGGCGAGGGCGCCCGGCCGTACGACCCGCCCGTCGACGACCTGGCCGTCACCCTGCGCTACATGGATTCGCTGCGCGCCACCCGCGAGGTGCCGATCGACCTGGTGCTCCCCGGCCACGGCGGGCCGTTCGGGGATCCGGCGGGCGTCGCCGATGCGCACGTCGCCCGGCAGGCGGACGGCGCCGACCGCCTGCTGCGTCGCGCCGGCACGGAGCCGTTCACGGCGATGGGGCTGGCGCGGTCGATCTGGCCCGACGCGCCCGCCGGCCTGGGCCACGTGCTCGCCAGCACCGTCCTCGGCGGGCTGGGCGTGCTGCGCGCGCAGGGCCGGGTCGCGGTCGCCGACGCGGGCGGCGACGGCCTCCCGGTGCGCTTCGTCGCGACCTGAGCCGCGGCGACCGGGCCTAGCGCGCGCGCCAGAGCCCGCGCGTGAAGAGCGCGAGGATCGTGAACAGCTCGAGGCGGCCCAGGAGCATGAGGAAGCTCAGGCCGAGCAGCCCGGAGTCCGGGACCTCGGAGTAGGACTCGAGGCCGCCGAGCTGCCCGAGCGCCGGGCCGACGTTGAAGAGGCACGCCAGCGAGCCCGAGAACGCGGAGAGCAGGTCGAAGCCGCAGCCGGCCAGGAGCGCGGTGCCCATGACGAGCGCGACGAACGCGACCGCCATGAAGCCGAACGCCGCGCGGACCGCGTCGTCCGTGATCGGCTTGCGCCCGATCCGCACCACGACGATCCGCTGCGGCGCGATCTGTCGCTGGATCTCGGCGCGGATGCCGCCGAAGATCGTGAGCCACCGGCGCACCTTGAACCCGCCGGTCGTCGACCCGACCATCGCGCCCGACGCCGTGGCGAGCAGCACGAGCAGCCGGGCCTCCTCGCCCCAGAGGTCCGGGTCGGCGGTCGTGAAGCCGGTGCCGGTGGTGATCGAGGCGGCGGTGAAGATGCCGTCGAAGACGTTGCCCGGCGCGTCGCTGCCGCGCGCGCCGATCGCCAGCAGGATCCCGATCGCGATGACGAAGAGGACGTACGAGCGCAGCTCCACGGTGTGGATGCCGAGCCCGCGGCCCGTCACGAGGCGCCACCAGATGACGTAGGAGACGCCCGAGGCGAGCATGAGCACGGTCAGCGCGATCTCGACCGACACGGACTCGAAGCCGCCGGCGGACGCCGTGCGGGTGGAGAAGCCGCCCGTCGACGCGACGGACATCGCGTGGTTGACGGCCTCCCACGGCGAGAGGCCCACGAGGAGCAGGGCGATCAGCGCGATGCCGGTGACGGTCAGGTAGATCAGCGCGGTGATGCGGGCGGTGTCGCGCATCTGCGGGGCGACGGTCTCCTCCTGCACGCGGCTCGTCTCGCCGA
>WLOB01000470.1 GCA_009699505.1 Actinomycetota bacterium
CCTCGAGGGCCGCGCGCCGGTGCCGCACGGCGTCGGGTGACCCCCACCCGGCCGAGGGCCGCGGCGGTCCCGCCCCGGACGACGCCCTGGCGCCGACCGCCACGACCTCGAGGGCCGCGCGCTGGTGCCGCACGGCGTCGGGCGACCCACGCCCGGCCGAGGGCCGCGGCGGTCCCGCCCCGGACGACGTCCTGGCGCGCGGCCCTCAGTCCTTCACCTCACCTCCACGCCCTTCCAGAAGGCGACGTGATCCTTGATCTCGGCGGCCGCGTCCTTCGGCTCGGGGTAGAACCACGCGGCGTCGGTGTTCGCCTCGCCGTCGACCTCGACGGTGAGGTAGGAGGCGGTGCCCTTCCAGGGGCAGAAGCTCTCGGTGGCGGAGGGCCGGACGAGGTCGTCGCGGACCGACGAGCGCGGGAAGTAGTGGTTGTTCTCCACGATCACGGTGTCGTCGCTCTGCGCGATCACCGTGCCGTTCCAGGTGGCGGTGGGCATGACCCGATGATGCCCCACCGCGGGCCCCGCCCCGGCGGGACGGGGCCCGCGGGCCCGGGCGACGTCGACAGCCGATCCCGACCGATGATCGGCGCCGACCGCGACGTGCGCCGCTCGGCGACCCATGAGATGCGCGCCGGGCCCGCAGGCCGGTGGCCCGCCGATCTCTGGCCGAGGGCCGGGGCGGTCGCGCCCTAGACGTCGTCCTGGCGCCGGCGACCGCGACCCGGGAGGTGCGCGCCGGTGCAGCAGGGCGCCGGCCCGCCGACACCCGGCCGAGGGCCGAGGCGGTCGCGCCTCGGACGTCGTCCTGGCGCGCACCGACCCCGGACTCTCACTTCTTCCGGGCGATCTCCCGCTCCTTGGCGGCCTTGACCGTCTCGAGCGCCTCGGCGCGGTCGCGGTAGCCCTGGACCTCGACGATCTTGCCCTCGGGCTGCTTGTAGATCTCGAAGAAGTGCGAGATCTCCGTCTTGAGCTGGTCGGAGATGTCGTCGAGCGAGTCGACGCCCTTCCAGTTCGGGTCGGCGACGGGGACGCAGATGACCTTGTCGTCGACCTCGCCCTGGTCGATCATCTTGAAGAGGCCGATGACGCGGACCGGGATGCGGCAGCCGGGGAACGTCGCGTCCGACACGAGGGTCAGCGCGTCGAGCGGATCGCCGTCCTCACCGAGCGTGTCGGTGATGAAGCCGTAGTCGGCCGGATAGACGACGGACGAGTAGAGATAGCGGTCGAAGACGATCGCGCCGACCTCCTCGTCCCACTCGTACTTGTTACGGGATCCCTTGGGGATCTCCACGAACATCAGCAGGTCGTCGGACACCCGCGCGATTGTACGGTGCGCGCGTCACAGAAGGGGTCCGGGCAGCGTCGGCGGGACGTGCCGCGACGGCCGCGGCAGGCCGTTCACCCCCGGTCCGTCGGGGGTCCCGGGACCCTGGCGGACCGCGATCTGGGCCCCGGCCTTGGAACGAGCGCGAGGATCGGGATACTGGAGTGGTGAGCACCGCTGACGCCAACCTCGCCATCAACACGATCCGGACGCTGTCGATCGACGCCGTCCAGAAGGCGAACTCGGGTCACCCGGGTCTGCCGCTGGCCTTCGCGCCGGTCGCGTACCTGCTCTACGCGGAGCGGATGAAGCACGACCCGTCCGAGCCGTCGTGGCTGGACCGCGACCGCTTCGTGCTGTCGGCCGGCCACGGCTCGGTGCTGCAGTACGCGGCGCTGCACCTGGCGGGCTACGACCTGTCGATCGACGACCTGAAGCAGTTCCGTCAGTGGGGCAGCAGGACGCCGGGCCACCCCGAGCGCGAGTTCCACCTGCCCGAGGCCGGGGCCGGCCCCGACGCCACGCCGCTGCCGCTGACGGAGGGCATCGAGGTCACGACGGGCCCGCTGGGCCAGGGCATCTCGAACGCCGTGGGCATCGCGATGGCCGAGGTCTTCCTGCGCCAGAAGTACGGCGCGGAGGTCCAGGACCACCGCACGTACTGCATCGCCTCCGACGGCGACCTGATGGAGGGCATCTCGGCCGAGGCGTCCTCGTTCGCCGGGCACGTCGGCCTGGGCAGGCTCATCGTCTTCTACGACGACAACGACATCTCGCTCGACGGCGCCACGTCGCTCTCGTTCACCGAGGACGTCGAGATGCGGTACCAGGCGTACGGCTGGCAGACCCTGCGGGTCACGGACGTCAACGACCTCGACCAGCTCCGGACGGTGCTCGACGCGGCCGAGGCCAACACGACGCAGCCGACGCTGATCCACGTGAAGTCGGTCATCGGCTACCCGTCGCCGAACAAGCAGGGCACGAGCAAGGCCCACGGCTCGCCGCTCGGCGAGGACGAGGTCCGGCTGACGAAGGAGGCCCTGGGCTGGGATCCCGAGGCGCAGTTCCTCGTCCCGGACGGCGTGTACGACCAGTTCCGCGGCGGGATGCCCGGTCCGGACGCGCACAAGGCGTGGCACGAGCGCTACACCGCATGGCGTGAGGCGGACGCCGACCGCGCCGCGGAGTGGGACGCCGCGTGGGACGGCAAGCCGGTCCCGGGCCTGGTCGACGCGCTCAAGGCACTCGAGCCGGCCAAGGAGGCCTCGCGGATCTCCGGCAAGCGCGCGATGGCGGCGTTCGCGCCGTTCGTCCCGACCCTCGTCGGCGGCGCGGCGGACCTGTCGTCCTCGACGAACACCGTGCTGCCCGACGCGGAGTTCTTCACGAAGGACGGCGCCGGCCAGAACGTGCACTTCGGCGTGCGCGAGCACGGCATGGGCGCGATCGTCAACGGCCTCGCGGCCCACGGCGGCATCGTCCGCCCGTACGGCTCCACGTTCCTGCAGTTCGTCGACTACATGCGCGGCGCGGTCCGCCTGTCGGCGCTGCAGAACCTGCACACCGCCTGGGTCTACACGCACGACTCCGTCGCGCTGGGCGAGGACGGCCCGACCCACCAGCCGGTCGAGCACCTCGCGTCGCTGCGCGCGATGCCGAGCCTGACGGTCCTGCGCCCGGGCGACTCCGTCGAGACGTTCGCGGCGTGGGCGACGATCCTCGAGGACGTCGACGGCCCGGCCGTCCTGGCGCTCTCGCGGCAGAACCTCGAGCCGCTGCCGCGCGACGGCGGCGACGAGGCGGCCTGGGAGGGCGTGCGTCGCGGCGGGTACGTCGTGACGGAGGCCGAGGGGGGCTCGCCCGACGTCGTCCTGATCGGCACGGGCTCCGAGGTGAACGTCGCCGTCGGCGCCGCGAAGGTGCTCGGCGAGCAGGGCGTGAAGGCCCGCGTCGTGTCGCTGCCGTCCTGGGAGCTCTTCGACGAGCAGGACGAGGACTACCGCCTCGACGTCCTGCCGGTGAACGTCCCGAAGGTCGCCGTCGAGGCCGCCGTGACGATGGGCTGGGAGCGCTACGCCGACACGACGGTC
>WLOB01000471.1 GCA_009699505.1 Actinomycetota bacterium
ACGCCGATGGCGTAGGAGACCTGGATCTCGGCGCGGTCGGCGAGGCCGGCCGCGACGACGTTCTTGGCGACCCAGCGCGTCGCGTACGCGGCGGAGCGGTCGACCTTGGAGGAGTCCTTGCCGGAGAACGCGCCGCCGCCGTGACGGGCGGCGCCGCCGTAGGTGTCGACGATGATCTTGCGGCCGGTCAGGCCCGTGTCGCCGACGGGGCCGCCGATGACGAAGCGGCCGGTCGGGTTGACGAGGAACTCGTCGATGAGCGTGTTCTCGTCGTACAGGTCGCCCGGGAGGACGTGCTTGACGACGTGCTCCCAGAGGTCGGACTTGATCTGCTTCTGGTCCAGCACGTCCTCGGAGTGCTGCGTGGAGATCAGGAGCTTGTCGATCGAGACCGGCTTGCCGTCGCGGTAGCGGACGGAGACCTGGGTCTTCGCGTCCGGGCGCAGGTAGTCGAGGTCGCCGGCCTTGCGGACCTTGGCGAGGCGCTCGGCGAGGCGGTGCGCGTTCTGGATCGCGACCGGCATGTACTCCGGCGTCTCGTTCGTGGCGTAGCCGAAGATGATGCCCTGGTCGCCGGCACCCTCGAGGTCGAACTCGTCGCCCGAGCCGCCCTTGTGCTCCGTCGCGTCGTCGACGCCCTGGGCGATGTCCGCGGACTGCGGGTCGATCGCGTTCAGGACGGCGCAGGAGTCGAAGGAGAAGCCGAGGTCGCCGTGCGTGTAGCCGATCTCCTTGATCGTGTCGCGGGCGACCTGCTGCACGTCGATGTACGCGTCCGTGCGGATCTCGCCCGAGACGACCACGAGCCCGGTGTTGACCAGGACCTCGCAGGCGACGCGCGCCTTCTCGACGTTGGAGTCGCTCGCGAGGACCGCGTCCAGGACACCGTCCGAGATCTGGTCGGCGACCTTGTCGGGGTGACCCTCGGAGACGGACTCCGAGGTGAACAGGTACTCGTTATCGGCGTACTGGCTCATGGGATCCTGAGGTCGACGTCAAAGGTTGCTTCCCGGCCCTCCGTGCGGGACCGCATCCGCGCCGAGGTGACCCGGCGCAGACCGTCCAGGAGGGCGCGGTCCGCGGCACGGGCGTCCCCGGCCGGCGGGGCCGCGACGCGCACGAGCTGCGAGAAGTCGAGAAAGCCTATCGACATGGGTCGATTTCGGCGTTCGCCGCTCCCGCGGTCCCAGTCGACGCGATCCGTCAGCCGCGGGCCGGGCCCGAGGATCGCCTCGGCCGCCGCGCGCGAGGTGTAGACGACGATCCGGTCCCCGTCGACGAGGTAGCCCGCCCCGCCGCCGCCCGGGAGCCGGAGCGCCCAGGAGCGCCGGCCGGCGACGCGGCGGACCGCGAAGCGCCGGTCGCCGAGGGCGCGCGCCAGCCGCGGCCGCAGGCGCGCGAGGGCGGCGGCGGCGCGACGCCCGTCCGTCACGGGCACGACGACGGTGACGGCCAGGCCCCGTGCGGCCGCCCCGGTGCCGACGGTCCCCTCGGGGGTCGGGCCGGGGGTCACCACGACCTCCGACGGCACCCGCAGCGCCCCGATGACGTCGCGGCGGACCGCGCCGCCGGCGGCGACGTCGATCCGGTCGACGACCGCGGAGAGGAGCGCGGCGAGGTCCTTCGGCGTCTCGCCGCGCGCGGCGGCGACGACGTCGAGGACCCGCGAGGCCGTGGCGAGCGGGTCCGTGGTCAGGACGGTGCCCAGCGCCGAGGCCGGCGCGACGACGGGCGTGTCGGCGGCGAACGCCCGGCCCGCGCCCGAGGTCGTGTCGAGCCGGGCGACGACCCGCGCGCCCTCGTCCGTCGGCGCCACGCCGAGCGCGACGCCGCCGAGGTCGGGGCGGTCGAGCGCCGCGGCCAGCGCGGCGGCGCCGTCGCCGCGGACGGCGAGCACCCGGCGGACCCCCTCCGGGGTCATCCAGGCGGTGAGCAGGCGGTCGTCGGGCAGACCCGCGACGAGCCGGCGCTGCAGCCCGTCGGCGGCGAGGGACCCGCGGGCCCGCGGGGCGCCGAGGAGCCGTCGGGCCCGGCGCACGAGCGCAGCGGGCCCCACGGCGACGAAGCGCCCCAGCCGCTGCGAGGTCCGGCCGCCGCACCGGCGGACGGGGCCGGCGTCCGTGCGCGCCCCGCCCCGGCCGAGCAGCACGAGCGGCGCCGCGGGTCCGCCCTGACGGGTCCGCAGGAGGGCGACGGTGACGTCGCGGGTCCGGACGGTGATCGCCGGGCAGCCGGGCGGGACCAGCTCGGAGCGCAGGCGGCCGAGCAGCGCGGTGCCGCCGGGCAGGTCGTCCAGCCGGCGCAGCGCCTCGTCGACGGGGTCGCGGGTCTGGTCCGCGACCACCTGGACGGTGACCAGGGCGTCGGCGGGCACGAGGCGCAGCGACGCGCCGGAGGGCCGGACGGGCGGGGCGTCGTCGGCGCGCAGGAGCAGCACGCCGAGGGCCGCGAGCAGGACCGCGAGCGTCGCGGACGCGACGAGGCGGCGCAGCGACGGCCGTCGGGGCGTCCGCGGCACGGGTCGGGCCGGCCGGCGCGCTCAGCCGGCGGCTGTCGCGGCGCGGGCCATCTCAGTCGTCGAGCGACGGATCGCCCGCGTCGATCCACGGCAGGTGGTCGATCGCGGGGTCGATCGGGAACTCCTCGACCTCCTGGAGCTCCTCGTCGGGCACGACGTCGTCGTCCTCCAGGACCTCCTCCTCGATGACGCGGCGCTGCCTACCGGGCGTCATCGAGACCTCGCTGCGGCGGGCGCGGCGCTCGTTGAAGTCGATGATCACGGGCACGCCGTCGAAGCCGAAGCGCGCACGGAGGCGGTTCTCGACGAAGTAGGCGTAGGAGCGCACGACGCGGGCGCGGTCGTTCACGGAGATCGCGAAGCGCGGCGGCTCCTCCCCCACCTGCGTGATGTAGAGCATCTTCAAGCGGTTGCCGCGGACGGCGGGCGGCTGCTTGGCCTCGACGACCTCGGCGAGGAAGCGGTTGAGCTGCGACGTGGGGATGCGGCCCTTGCGGCGGTCGCCCAGGGCGATCGCCTCCTCGATGACCCGGTTGATGTTGCGGCCGGTCTTGGCGCTGGCGGTCAGGACGCGCGGGCGCAGGCGGAGCTTCTGCTGGACGTGCCCGCGCTCGTGCGCCAGGTCGTCGTCGGTCATGTTGTGCTCGTCCCACTTGTTGAGCACGATGAGCGTCGAGCAGCCCGCGCGCATGGCGAGGTCGGCGATGCGGAAGTCCTGGGCGGTGACGCCGTCGGCGGCGTCGCAGACGACGATCGCGACGTCGGCGCGGTCGACCGCCCGCTGGGAGCGGAGCGTCGTGTAGTACTCGACGGACTCCGAGACCTTCGACTGCCGCCGCATGCCGGCGGTGTCGACGATCACGACGTCGCGGTCGCCGACCTTCAGCGGCAGGTCGATCG
>WLOB01000472.1 GCA_009699505.1 Actinomycetota bacterium
GCACCGCCTCCACTGCGGTCGCCCAGGCCACCGCGCCGACCGAGCCGGATCCCGGTCCGTCCCCCGACGCGCCGGCGCCCTCCGCCCCGTCCGTCTCCGTCCCCGCCGGCCCCGTCGCCCCGCGCGGCGCCGGGGGCACGCCGGCCGACCCGGGCGCCACCGTCGAGTGGTCGTCGACCGACATCGCCGCGCTCGGCCTCGAGGGCGCCGCCGCACGCCCGCAGCCCGGCGGGGCGCAGGTCCCGGTCGCGTTCCCCGACGAGGACCCGGGCGACGAGTGGGACGACGACTGGGACAGCGGGGAGGGCTCGGGCGACCTCCTGCAGCCCGTCGACCGCGGCGGCCGCGCCCCGCGCTGGCAGATCGCCCTCGTGGCGATCCTCCTCGTCGCCGTCATCGTCGCGCTGATCATCGCCCTCATGGGCGGCGGGGGAGAGCCGACCGAGCCCGCGGACAGCCCCGCGCCGGGCGGCACGACCACGGAGCGCACGCGCACCACCGGCGCCGCCCCGTCCGACGGCGTCGTCGGCGAGCTGCGCCTCGGCACCGCGACCGTCCGCATCCTCCACGGGTGAGCACCCCGGCCTTCCGGTCGCTGGACCCGGGCGCGCAGCTCGGCGCCGAGGACCTGATCGACGCGGTCGTCGCCGACGCGTCGGACCCCGCCTCCCGTGACGCGGCCGGCCGGCCGCGCACGATCGGCGTGATGGTCCAGAGCGTCGACGGGCACGTCACCGTCGACGAGCGCTCCGGCGGCCTCGGCGGCCCGGAGGACCGCGCGGTCTTCCGCGGCCTGCGCGCCCGCGCGGACGGCCTGCTCGTCGGCGCCGGCACCCTGAACGGCGAGCGCTACTCCACCACGCTGGACGAGCCGCACCGGCAGGCGCGCCGCGCCGTCGGCCTGCCCGCCGAGCCGCTCCTGACCACGATCACCCGGTCCTTCGC
The DNA here is from genome assembly GCA_009699505.1 of Actinomycetota bacterium. Lineage (GTDB taxonomy): Bacteria > Actinomycetota > Thermoleophilia > Solirubrobacterales > Solirubrobacteraceae > Patulibacter. The sequence continues at coordinate 946 of WLOB01000472.1, forward strand.
CCTCGACGAGGACCTGCCGCTGCTGCACGAGGACCTCACCCGCGCGGTCGTCTACACCGAGACCGACCCGCCGTTCGCGGTCGACGCCGACCGCGTCGAGGTCGTCCGCCTGGACGACGCGTCGCCCGAGGCCGCGCTGCGCGACCTCGGCGACCGCGGCCTGGGCCAGGTCAACTGCGAGGGCGGGCCCGGTCTGCTGGCCGCGCTCGTGCGGGCCGGCGTCCTGGACGAGCTGCTCCTCACCGTCTCGCCGCTGCTCGTCGGCGGCGAGGACCCCCTGACCATGCTGCACGGCGACCTCGGCGGCGACGGGCCGCACGGCCTGGAGCTCCGCGGCACCTGGCGCGGCGGCGACGTGCTCTTCCTCCACTACCACCTGACCCACGGGAGCCCCGCATGAGCGACGAGCTGATCCTCCGGCTGCGCGACCAGACGCTGACCCTCAGGGCGGGCCGGCCCGCGATCATGGGGATCGTCAACTGCGGCCCCGACTCCTTCAGCGACCGCACGCCGCTCGAGTCCGTCGAGGCGCGGGTCGCCCACGGCCTGAAGCTCGCGGACGCGGGCGCCGAGATCATCGACGTCGGCGGCGAGTCCGGCGTCACGCACACCCCCGTCTCCACGGCCAAGGACGAGTGCGAGCGCGTCGTCCCCGTCGTCCGGCGCCTCGTCGACGCGGGCCTCATCGTGTCCGTCGACACGTGGAAGCCCGAGGTCGCCGAGGCCGTCCTGGACGCCGGCGCGCACCTCATCAACGACGTCTCCGGGCTCTACCACGCGCGCCTGGCCAGCGTGGTCGCCGCCCGCGGCGCCGGCATCATCCTGATGCACACGCGGGCCGACCCCAAGACGGAGTACTTCCCCGACTACGGCAGCCGCGTCATCGACGACGTGCGCCGGGTGCTGAACAGCCTGCGCGAGCGCGCGCTGCAGGCCGGGGTGCGGTCGGACTCGATCATCCTGGACCCCGGCCCCGACTTCGCGAAGATGCCCGCGGAGACCGTCGAGGTCCTGCGCGACCTGCCGACGCTCGCCGTCCACGGCCACCCGATCCTCCTCGCGGTCTCCCGCAAGTACTTCGTCGGGACGATCATCCACCGCGAGCCCGACCAGCGCCTGGCCGGCACCCTCGCCGCGCTCGGCTGGTGCGCCGAGCGCGCGAAGTTCTCCATCGCCCGCATGCACGACGTCCGCGAGGCCGCCGACTACCTGCGGGTCCGCGACGTCATGGACGGCCGCGAGCCGATGCCGACGATCGACCGCGACGACGTGCGCCTGCAGTGGCTGCACGACGGCGAGGCCGACGACGACGAGGACGACGACCAGGGCGACGGCGGCGGCTCGCGGGAGCCCGCCAAGCGCTGAGGGAGGGGGCCCGGGCCCCGCCCCGAGCGTCTCGGGCCCGATCGCGTCGGACGTCGGCGCGGCTCGGGGCACCCGGAGAGGGGTCCGGTCGCACCGGATCGCCCGGCGACGGTGACCGGGCGGCCCGGCCGGGTACCCTTGCGGGACGCCCTGCATCACCACCACATCCCCTGGGAGTGCCCCCGCATGAAGCTGTTCATCGACACCGGATCCGTCGCCGAGGTCGAGGAGATCGCCCAGTGGGGCATCCTCGCCGGCGCCACGACCAACCCGTCGCTGCTGGCGAAGGGCGAGGGCGACGCCGGTGACGCCATCAAGCGCATCGCCGAGATCGTCCAGGGCCCGACGTCCGCCGAGGTCGTCTCCGAGGACCCGGGCCGCATGGTCGAGGAGGGCATCGCGGTCCGCGAGATCCACGAGCACGTGATCGTCAAGGTCCCGTTCGGCCCCGCCGGCCTGCAGGCCACCGCCAAGCTCCGCGAGCTCGGCCACCCGGTCAACATGACGCTCGTCTTCTCCGCCGCCCAGGCGATCCTGGCCGCGGAGGCCGGCGCCACGTACATCTCGAGCTTCCTCGGCCGCCTGGACGACATCGGCATCGACTCGATCGCCACGCTCTCCGACGTCGTCGAGGCCGTGCACGAGAACTCCACCGGCGCGCAGGTCCTCGCCGCGTCGCTGCGCAACCCGCTGCACGCGATCAAGGCCGCCCAGGTCGGCGCCGACGTCTCGACGGTGCCCTACAAGGTGCTCAAGCAGATGCTGAACCACCCCCTGACGACGTCGGGCAACGAGCAGTTCGCGAAGGACTGGGCGACGAAGCCCGAGCTCCAGGTCTGGATGGACGGGCTCGTCGACGCCTCGAAGAAGTAGCGGCGGTCGGCGCACCGCGCGCCGCCGCCCACGCAGGACCACGACGGACCGCCTCGGCGGTCCGTCGTCGTTCTGCCCGCTAATCCGGCCCTTCGCCGGTCCCCGACGCGGCCGTCGACCGGCGTCCGCGCGACCTCGGGGGGCGACGCGCGGGGTCCCGGGGGTTCACTAGGGTGAGGCGACAGTCGCCGACCGCTGCGCACAACGCGGTCGGACGCCA
>WLOB01000473.1 GCA_009699505.1 Actinomycetota bacterium
CAGCACACGCCAATATGCCAGGCTTGTCGACGAGTGGGTCGATGCCGTCGGACTTCGGCGTGCCGAGTACGGCACGCATTCACTTCGTCGCACGAAGGCATCGATGATCTACAAGGCCACTGGCAACTTGCGAGCGATCCAGATCTTGCTGGGTCATACGAAGATCGAGAACACGGTACGGTATTTGGGCGTCGATATCGAAGATGCGCTAATCCTCGCAGAGCGAACCGAGATCTGACGCGCGGAGCGGCCGTCTCGACAGAAGATGGGCCGCTCCGATCCCGGGCTGCTAAGCGCTCCAAAAAGCCGTCTTCTGCGTCCTCATCTTGCTTCCCCGAAAGCTGTCATGTTTGCAATCAGCGGGCTTGAGTGACATCGCACCTTCGGACAATGTGCCTCTCTCTCGCGCGCGCCGCTGCTCTTCGGCGTCAGTGAGTGCCCGAGAAAACCAGCGCTCCATCAGGCGGAGTGCAGGTGCGAGTGCTTGAACGCTTCTGCGAAAAGCGCGCGTCCGCACTGTGAATCTGACGCTGTGCGCGTTACGTTCCTACCATGTTGAGACCAGACGAAGGAGAAGCCAGCGCCCAGGATGCCATTCCGAGGCTGCGCGAACGTATGCGCGAGCGGCGCCCGCACCTCTTCTCCGACACTATCCGGTCCTCCGAGCCGCAGATCGCCCGCGAGGTTCTCGACTACCATCTCGAAACGCTGACCAAGCGGAAGCAGGAATACCAGTTCGAACATTTTGCGCGGGCGCTCGCCGAGAAGGAACTCTGCCCGAACTTGCGGACGCAGACCGGCCCGACTGGCGGGGGCGACGCCAAGGTCGACAGCGAAACCTATCTGGTCGCGCCCGACATCGCCGAACGCTGGTTCGTCGGCGAGACGGCCGCGAACGAGCGCTGGGCATTCGCGTTCAGTACCAAGGAGGCTTGGCAGGCCAAGGTGAAGGCCGATGTCACGAGCATCCTCAGCACCTCGCGCGACTATGCCCGCATCTACTGCGTGACCAGCCGCTATGCGCCCGACAAGCCACGCGCGGCGATCGAGGACAAATTGTCGGCGCAGACCGGCATTCCGGTGACGGTGCTGGACCGCGCCTGGATCCTCGACCGGATCTACGCCCATGACCGGCTGGAGTTGGCGATCGAGACGCTCGGCTTGAGCGCCGGCGAGGCGCCCGTCGCGCAGATCGGTCCCAATGACGCGGCGCGGCTGCGGCGGCTTGAGGAACTCGACCGCCAGATCGCGGATCCCAAACGATATCGCGAAGCGCGCTACTCGCTTGCGGAGGACTGTTTTACCTCGGCGCTTCTAGCGCGCGGACTCGAGCGCTCGCGCGCGGAAGTCGAAGCCCGCTTCGCCCAAGCTCGGCGCTTTGCCGACGAATGCGGCATAGGCGAGCAGCGCCAACGCATCCTCTACACCGAGGCTTGGACGGCCCTGTGGTGGTTTGAGGACCACCAACGTCTGCTCGACAATTATGAGCAGCTGGAGCCGCTATCGGCGGACACGCCGCATGCCGACGATCTCGAGCAGCTCATGACGCTCTGGCAGCTGCTCTCGGGCAGTTGCATCCACGGGGTGCTCGATGCCGCCCGCATTGATCTCCGCGGCAAGCGCGCGACTCTGATCGAGCGGCTGCAACGGCTGGCCGACGACACGACGCGGCCCAACAACGCGGTACAGGCGCGCTACGCACTTGCTGTTCTCGACGCGCATGTCGCGCTCGCGGCCCGCGACGCCACGGCGCTCGATCAAGTCTGGGAATCGCTGATCCCGCTAATTGCCGAAACCGAAGTGCTGCTCAGCCTGCCGCTGGAGCGGATGGTCAGCACGCTCGAGGCGATGGCGGAACTGGTGCCTCCCAGCGACTCCTATGAGCGTCTGCTCGACGGCTTCCTGCCGCTGCTTGAGCGCCGCCGGAGCAATGCGGCCGCCGGCCACGCGCTGATGCGCCGCGGCATGCAGAAGCTCGATTCCGGGCATTATGAGGACGCCGTTCGGTTGCTCGGCCGTGCCGAGCTGCGCCTCGCCAAGGAAGAGCATATCGAGATGTTCGTCCAGCTGATGCTCGGGATCGCCGGCGCCTATCTAGCGCTGGGGCTTCCATGGGCAGCACGAACGAAGCTGATGATGGCGGTCGATCGCTCGTTCGCGATCATGAAGAACGACGGCGACATTCCGCCATCGTTGCTGCGCTCGCTGCACAACCTGACCTGGGTCGAGATCCAGCTTGGGCGTCTCCCGCAATCGCTCGCGGCGTGGCGCCATTTCCGCGCGGTCTCCTCGCAATTCGAGATGGAAGAGGCCGACCGCGCCGATCTCGACACAGACTTCCATGTCCTAGCGAGGCTGCTGGGACACATGCTGCTGAAGGCGAAACCGGATCAGCTTGCCGCGCTGTCGCGTTTGCCGGATTGCCTGGGGCACCTCGAGCTCGACGTCACCGCGATGCTGCTCCTGTGGGGACTAGGGCATGAGCCGCTCGTGCGAGAGCGCTATCTTGCGCCCGAGGACCGCGACGAGGACTTGGATGCTCTGTTCGCCGATGACCTCGCGCATCCCGGCGTCAAGGCCCTCCCGCGCCGGATCATCATCGGGAACGAAGGCACGCTGACGCTCACCGCCCGAGCGCTCGGCTGCGAGCTCCGCTTCGAACTGCCAAACGAGGCGGCCGCGATCCACGTCGCCGAGGCGATCGCCGGTGCCTTCGAGGCCTTTCTCGCGACGAGTCTCAACCAGCAGGTCACGCCGTACCGCGAATATGTCCGCTTCAAGCTGCAGCCGGGCACCGCCGAACTCTTCTCGACCGTCTGGCACACGGCGCCCGAGACCTGGGCGCAGCTTACCTATCCGGCGCAGGTCATTCCCGAGGGCAGGACCGACCGCACCGGCTTCGACGAGTGGCTGCGCGATCTAATCGGCGAAACGATCGGACGGACGCTGTTCATCCGCAGCCCGGAGCAGTGGCTACAGGAAGTCGCCGGAACCGAGGAGGGCTTCTCCCGCGCGATCTCGCTCGGCAATGTCCCGATCCTTGCGAGCAGCGTGTTCGGCGACAAGCCGCTGCACCGGCTGGAACATTGGATGTTTGACAAGGCGCAGGATTATCCGCTGCTGCGGACCGAGCCCTGGACGCCAAAGGCAAGGGTGGAGGAGGAAGCGTCCGGCCAAACGCCGGCTGCGGACGGCCGGAACACGGCAGGTGACGCTCCTTTCACGTTCAAGGATCATTCGCAGGTCAAGGTGACATCCATCATCGACCTGCCACTTTGGGATCGCGCCTATTGGAGTGGCACGGGCATGGCGATGATCGGCGATCAGCCACCGGTGCTCGCCTTATGCTTCCGGGATATGAACGCCGGGGCGCGGATCTTCGAAGGCTGGCGGGCGCGGTTC
>WLOB01000474.1 GCA_009699505.1 Actinomycetota bacterium
AAGGTCGACCCGAAGGCGATCGGCGTCGGCCAGTACCAGCACGACGTCGATCAGGGCGCGCTGTCGCGGGCGCTGGAAACGGTTGTCGAGGACGCGGTGAACGCCGTCGGCGTCGACGTGAACACGGCCTCCGCCGCGCTCCTGTCCCACGTCTCGGGCATCGGCCCCTCGCTCGCCGAGGCGATCGTCGCGCATCGCGACGCGCAGGGTCCCTTCAAGACGCGGCGCAAGCTCCTCGACGTGCCGCGCCTCGGGCCGAAGGCCTTCGAGCAGTGCGCGGGCTTCCTCCGGATCCGCGACGGCGCCGAGCCTCTGGACGCGTCGGCGGTGCATCCCGAATCCTATCCCGTGGCCAAGAAGATCGTCGCGGCGGCCGCCAAGGACGTGCGGGCGCTGATGGGCGACAGCGCGACGCTGAAGACCCTCGACCCGAACCGCTTCGTCGGCGACGGCTTCGGCCTGCCGACGGTCAAGGACATCCTAACCGAGCTGGAAAAGCCCGGCCGCGACCCGCGCCCGGCCTTCCGCACGGCGACCTTCGCGGATGGCGTCGACGAGATCGGCGACCTCAAGCCCGGCATGATGCTGGAAGGGACCGTGACCAACGTCGCGGCCTTCGGCGCCTTCGTCGACATCGGCGTCCACCAGGACGGCCTCGTCCACGTCTCGCAGCTCGCCGACCGCTTCGTGAAGGACCCGGCCGAAGTTGTGAAGGCGGGGCAGGTCGTTCGCGTGCGCGTCCTCGAGGTCGATCCGAAGCGCAAGCGCATCTCGCTCTCCATGAAGTCGAAGACCGAGGACGAGGGCCGGCCGTCCCAGCAGGCACCGCGCCCCGGCGCCGCGCCCCGGCCGGAGCGGCGCGAGGCGAAGCCGCCGGCCGACGCGCGCGGCGCCTTCGGCGCGGCGCTCGCCGACGCGATGAAGCGGCGGTGATGCCGGGCCGGCGCCACAGCCCGGGCGCGGACGCGCCGGAGCCGGATACGGGGTCGGCGGACGCCGCCCGCAACTCCTACGAGGTTCTGTTCGACAGCGCCGCCGTCGGGCTGACGCGGATCGGCCTCGACGGTCGCTTCCTGATCGTCAACGACGCGCTCTGCCGACTCCTCGGACGCCCGCGGGAGATGCTGCTCGGGCTCGGCGTCGCGGACGTGACCTTCCACGCGGATCTCCAGCCGAGCATGGAGGCCGTCGCGCGGACCGTGAAGACGGGCGAGACCACCGGCCTCGACAAGCGCTACGTCCGCCCGGACGGCCGCATCGTCTGGGCGCACAGCAGCCTGACGCCGCTGCGCGACGCGGCCGGCGAGGTCGAAACGCTGCTCGTCGTCGTGACGGACCTGACGGCCCGGCGCGAGGCCGAGGAGGCGTTGCGCCAGAGCGAACAGCGGCTGCGGCTCGCTCTGCAGGCCGGCAATTTCGCGACCTGGGACTGGAACATTCTGTCCGGCACCGTAATCTGGTCGGACCAGGTGTTCAGGATGCACGGGCTGGAGGTCGGCACCATCCAGCCGAGCCTGGAGTTCTGGTTCTCGACGATCCACCCGGAGGACCGCCCCCACGTGGAGGCCATGCTGGCCGCCGCGCGCGACGGCCACCAACCCTTCGAAGCCGAGTTCCGCATCAGGCGGCTGGACGGCGACATCGCCTGGTGCGCGTCCACCGGCATGTTCTTCTACGACGACGTCGGCGCGCCGTTTCGCATGATCGGCCTGCAGCGCGACGTGACCCAACGCCACGAATGGCAGGACCGCCAGCAGGTGCTGATCGCCGAGCTGCAGCACCGCACCCGCAACCTCCTCGGCGTCGTGCGCTCGCTGGCCCAGCGAACGTCCACCGGCCTGGATTCGATCGAGGACTTCATGCTCCTCTTTCGGGAGCGGCTCGCCGCCCTCGCCCGCGTTAACGGCCTCCTGTCCAGGCTCGACGAAGGCCAGCGGATCACCTTCGACGAGCTGCTGCGCAGCGAGCTTTCGGCCCGGGGCGTGCTCGACGATGAATGGATCGGCAAGCTTGCCCTCGACGGCCCGTCCGGCGTGCGGCTGCGCTCGGCGACGGTGCAGACCTTCGCGCTCGCGCTGCACGAATTGACGACGAACGCCGTGAAGTACGGCGCGCTCGCCGCGCCGGAAGGTCAGCTCAGCGTGCGCTGGAGCGTCGAGTGGGACGGCCACGGAGAAGCGCGGCTGCGCGTCGACTGGCACGAAAGCGGGGTTCCCGACGTGCCGGCGGACGATGCGCAGCCCCGCGGCGGCGGGTACGGCCGCGAGCTGATCGAGCGCGCCCTGCCCTATCAGCTCAAGGCCCGGACCGCCTACGAGCTGACCGCGGACGGCGTGCGCTGCACGATCGACCTGCCGCTGTGCGGCTGACGCTCAGCCCTCGTCGAGCGCCTCGCGCAGCTTGGCCGACAGCTCGTCCAGCGTGAAGGGCTTGGTCAGGAGACGCACGCCCGCGTCGAGCACGCCGTTGTGCACCACGGCGTTGCGCGTGTAGCCGGTGGTGAACACGACCTTGAGACCGGGCCGTCGCCGCATCGCTTCGTCGGCGAGGTTGCGCCCGTCGATTTCCGGCATGACGATGTCCGTGAAGAGCAGCGCGATCTCTGGATGCATGTCGAGAAGGCGCAGCGCTTCCGTCGCGCCGTCCGCTTCGAGCGTCCGGTAGCCGAGCTCCTGAACCGCGTCCAAGGTCACGCGGCGCACGCTCTCGTCGTCCTCGACGACGAGGATCAGCTCCAGTCCGCCGTCCGCTCCCGCGGGCTGCGCGCTGGCCGTCGCCTCGTCCTCCTCGCCGGTATGGCGCGGCAGGTAGATCTTGACGGTCGTGCCGAGCCCGACCTCCGAATAGATCTTCACGTGGCCGCCCGACTGCTTCACGAAGCCGTAGACCTGACTGAGACCGAGGCCGGTGCCCTTGCCGATCTCCTTGGTGGTGAAGAACGGGTCGAAGGCCTTCTCGATGACCTCGTCGCTCATGCCCGTGCCCGTGTCGGTCACGGCGACGAGGACGTACTGGCCGGGCACGAGCCCGACGTTGCGGGCGACGTAGCGGTCGTCGAGATGGGCGTTCTGGGTCTCGATCGTCAGCCGGCCGCCGTTCGGCATCGCATCGCGCGCGTTGACCGCCAGGTTGACGATGACGTTCTCGAGCTGGTTCGGATCGACGTTGCAGCGCCAAAGGCCGCCGCCGAGCACGGTTTCCAGCCGGATCGTCCCGCTCAGCGTGTGGCGCAGAAGCTCCGACATCCCGGCGACGAGCTTGTTGGCGTCGACGGGCTCCGGGCTCAGCGGCTGCTGGCGCGAGAAGGCCAGGAGCCGGTGCGTCAGCGTCGCGGCGCGGCGCGCGCCCTCCATGGCGTTGTCGACGTAGCGGCGGCTGCGGGCGTCGTCCTCCG
>WLOB01000475.1 GCA_009699505.1 Actinomycetota bacterium
CTGCAGGTGGCGGCTGATGACCATCCGCTGGATCTGGTTCGTGCCCTCGAAGATCTGCATGATCTTCGCCTCGCGCATGAACCGCTCGACCGGGAAGTCCGTCGTGTAGCCGGCGCCGCCGAGGACCTGGACGGCGTCGGTGGTGACGCGCATCGCGGCGTCGGTGGCGACGAGCTTGGCGACGGACGCCTGCCTGGCGAACGGGCGGCCGAGGTCCTTGCGGCGCGCCGCGTCGAGCACGGTCGCGCGGGCGGAGTCGACCGCGGCGGCCATGTCGGCGAGCAGGAACCCGAGGCCCTGGTGCTCGATGATCGGCTTGCCGAACGTCTCGCGCTCGGTGGCGTACCGGACGGCGTGGTCCAGCGCGGACTGCGCCAGGCCGACCGCGGCGGCGGCGATGCCGAGGCGCCCGGAGTCCAGGGCGGAGAGCGCGATCTGCAGCCCCTGTCCCTCGTCGCCGAGCAGCCGGGCGTCCTCGACGAACACGCCGTCGAGCTCGATCGTGGCGGTCGTCGAGCCGGTCAGGCCCATCTTCGACTCGGGGTGCCCGGCGGAGAGGCCCTCGGCGTCGGCGGGGACGAGGAAGCACGAGATGCCGCGCGAGCGGTGGTCCGACGTGCGCGCGAAGACGGAGTAGAAGTCGGCCTCGCCGCCGTGGGTGACCCAGGCCTTGCTGCCGGTCAGGCGGTAGCCGCCGTCGACCTTCTCGGCGCGGCAGCGCATGGCCGCGGGATCGGAGCCGGCGTCGGCCTCCGACAGGCAGTAGCCACCCAGCAGCGCGCCGCCGACCATGTCCGGGAGCCACCGGGCGCGCTGCTCGTCCGTGCCGAACGTGGCCAGCGGATAGCACGACATGACGTGCACGGAGACGCCGATCGCGACGCTCGCCCACGCGCCGGCGAGCTCCTCGAGCGCCTGCAGGTAGACCTCGTAGCCCAGTCCGGCGCCGCCGTAGGACTCGTCGTAGGGCATGCCGAGCAGCCCGAGCTCGCCGAGGTGGGCGAACGTCGAGCGCGGGAACGCGTGGTCCGCCTCGGCCCGGGCGGCGTGCGGCGCGAGCTCGCAGGCGGCCAGGTCGCGGGCGAGGGAGACGAGCTCCTCGGCCTCGGGGGTCGGCAGCAGGCGGTCGGCGGGCACACGCTCGACAGTACTAGGGACCGTCCCGCAGTACACCTTTTCGTCGTCGAGGCGTCCTCGTCCTAGACTCCTGGGGTGCCTCAGCTCTCCATCGGTGTCGTCTCGTCCTCCCGCAAGGCGGACGAGCGCCGGCTGGCGATCCACCCCGCGCACCTCGAGCGCATCGCCCCCGAGCTGCGCGCCCGGATGATGCTCGAGCGCGGCTACGGCGAGCGCTTCGGCCGGTCCGACAGCGAGCTCGAGCCACTCGTGGCGGGCATGCGCAGCCGCGAGGAGCTGCTGGCGGGGAGCGACATCGTCCTCCTGCCCAAGCCGCTGGCCGCGGACCTCGAGGGGCTGCGCGAGGGCCAGGTCGTCTGGGGTTGGCCGCACTGCGTCCAGGACGAGGAGCTCACGCAGCTCGCGGTCGACCGCGGCATCACGCTCATCGCGTGGGAGGCCATGAACCACTGGACGAAGGAGGGCACCTTCTCCGTCCACGTGTTCCACAAGAACAACGAGCTGGCCGGCTACTGCTCCGTCCTGCACGCCATGCAGCTCCGCGGCGCGACCGGGGACTACGGGCGACGGCTGCGGGCCGCCGTCATCAGCTTCGGCGCGACCGCCCGCGGTGCGGTCCGCGGCCTGTCGGCGCTCGGCGTCTCCGACGTCACCGTGCTGACGCAGCGCAGCGTCTCGGCCGTCGCGTCGCCGTTCGCGTCGGTGCGCATGCAGCAGTTCGAGCGCGACGAGGACGGCGTGATGATGCTGCCGACCGCCGGCCCCGAGCCGCTGCCGCTGGCGAAGGAGCTGGCCGGCTACGACATCGTCGTCAACTGCATCCTGCAGGACACGGACGACCCGCTCGTGTTCGCGACGAACGCCGACCTGCCGCTCTTCCGGTCCGGCACGCTCATCGTCGACGTCTCGTGCGACGAGGGCATGGGCTTCGAGTGGGCGCGGCCGACCTCGTTCGCCGACCCGATGTTCCAGGTCGGGGACGGCGTGCACTGCTACGCCGTCGACCACAGCCCGTCGTTCCTCTGGGACTCGGCGACGTGGGAGAACAGCGAGGCGCTGCTCGAGTACCTGCCGATCGTGATGGCCGGCCCGTCCGCGTGGGACGGCAGCGAGACGATCCGCCGGGCGATCGAGATCCGCGACGGGCACGTCGTGAACCCGAAGATCCTCTCGTTCCAGGGCCGCTCGGCGGAGCACCCGCACCCGAAGGTCTGACGTGGTGGGGGACGCGGGCGGACCGGGCGCGGCGACCGGGCGGCGGGCGGCATGAGGGGCGGACCGTGTCCGGCGACCGGGCGGCGGGCGGCGTGAGGGGCGGACCGTGTCCGGCGACCGGGCGGCGGTCGGCGTGAGGAACGGACGTCCGCCGGCCGGCGACGACGGCCTCCGGGCCGCCGCGTTCACCCCGTCCCACCGCGGCGGCGACGGCCCACCACTCGTGCTGCTGCACGGGTTCCTCGACACGTGGCGGGTGTGGGAGCTCGTGCTGCCGGCGCTCGAGCGTCGCCACGACGTGCTGGCGCTGACCCTCGCGGGGCACGCCGGCGGTCCCGCGCTGCCCGCGACGGTCGACGCCGCGACCCTGCCCGACGCCGTCGAGCGGGCGATGGACGAGGCCGGCATGGCGACCGCGCACTTCGTCGGCAACTCGCTCGGCGGGTTCGTCGCCCTGCAGCTCGCGGCGCGCGACCGGGCGCGGTCGGTCGTCGCGTTCGCACCTGCCGGGGGCTGGCCTGCGGGCGACGTGTCGTACCGCGGGCTGCTCGCGTCGCAGGGCGAGCTGCAGCGGCAGGCGCGGTCGATCGCCCCGCACGCCCGGTCGCTGCTCTCGACGCCCGAGGGTCGCCGCCGGGCGACGGCGCTCGTGACCGAGCACCACGAGCACCTGCCGGCCGAGCTGCTGGAGCACGGGCTCGTGGGCGTCGCGCGGTGCGACGCGGCGCCGCTGCTGGAGTTCGCCGCCCGCGAGGGCTACGCCCTGGACGCCGAGCGGATCACCTGCCCGGTGCGCATCGCCTGGGGCACCGCGGACCGCCTGCTCCCCTGGCCGGCCACCGCCGAGCGCTACCGCCGGGACTGGCTCCCGCACGCGGACTGGGTCGAGCTCGACGGCGTCGGCCACTGCCCGCAGCTCGACGTGCCGCTCGAGGCGGCGCAGCTGGTGATGGGGTTCACGGACCGGTGAGGTCGGCGGGCGCGGCGGCGGGCGGGGCGCGGCGGCGGGCGGGGCGCGACGGCGAGCGGAGC
>WLOB01000476.1 GCA_009699505.1 Actinomycetota bacterium
CCGGTAAGGAGCTGAAGGACGTGCTGCGCGAGGAGATCCTCGAGCCGCTCGGCTTCCGCTGGATGGGCTACGGCGTCGCCGAGGCGGACCTGCCGCTCGTCGGGACCGCCCACGCGACCGGCCTGCCGCCCGTGCCGCCGCTCTCCACCGCGCTGACCCGCGCCTTCGGGATGTCCTTGGACGCCGTCACGCACGTCTCGAACGACCCGCGCTTCCTGACGGCCGAGATCCCGTCGGCGAACGTCGTCTCGACCGCGGACGAGCTGTCGCGGTTCTTCGACCTGCTGCGCCGGGGCGGCGAGCTCGACGGCACCCGGATCCTCGAGCCGCGGACGATCCGCCGGGCGATCATCGAGCGCTCCCACCACGAGGTCGATTTGACCCTGGGCGCGCCGCTGCGGCACGCCTCGGGCTTCATGCTCGGCGCGAAGGCGCTCGGGCTCTACGGCCCGGACACCGAGAGCGCGTTCGGCCACCTCGGCTTCACGAACGTCCTCGGCTGGGCGGACCCGCGCCGCGCCACGTCCGTCGGCCTCGTGACGACCGGCAAGCCCGCGCTGGCGCCGCACCTCCCCGACCTCTGGAACCTCACGCGCCGGATCGGCCTGGAGGCCCCGAAGGTCGAGCACCCGGTGCTGTTCGGCGACTGAGGCCGCGACCGGCGGCGGCCGCGCCCACCTGGGGACGCCGCCGCGGGCCCGCACCGTAGGATCGGACCCGCGCATGAGCTCCCTCATCGACACCGGAACCGGCAGCGACACCGTCGTCATGAAGTTCGGCGGCACCTCCGTCGCCGACGCGGAGCGCATCAAGCGCGCCGCGGCCCGGATCGTGAAGAAGCGCGAGGCCGGCCAGCGCGTCGTCGTCGTGCTCTCCGCCCGCGGCAAGGAGACCGACCGCCTCATCGCCGACGCGCTCGAGATCTCCGAGCGCCCCGCCCCGCGCGAGATGGACATGCTCCTCTCGACCGGCGAGCGCGTGTCCTGCGCGCTGGCCGCCATGGCGATCAACGACCTCGGCCACGAGGCGATCTCGCTGACGGGCTCGCAGGCCGGCATCGTCACCGACACCTCGCACACGAAGGCCCGGATCCTCGACGTCCGCGCGGACCGCATCCTCGAGGCGCTCGACCAGGACCGCATCGTCCTCGTCGCCGGCTTCCAGGGCGTGTCGACCGCCAAGGACGTCACGACGCTCGGCCGGGGCGGGTCGGACACCACCGCCGTCGCGCTCGCCGCCGCCGTCGGCGCGGACGTCTGCGAGATCTACACGGACGTCCCCGGCGTCTTCAGCGCCGACCCCCGCATCGAGCCGCACGCGAAGAAGCTCGACGTCGTCTCGTTCGAGGAGATGCTCGAGATGTCCGCCTCCGGCGCCGGCGTCCTGCAACTGCGCTCCGTCGAGTACGCCCGCACCCACGGCGTGCGGATCCACTGCCGGTCCTCGTTCGAGGACGTCGAGGGCACGTGGGTGGTGTCCGAGTCCGAGGCGGCCGCCGCCCTCCAGAAGTCCAACCAGGAGAACACCGTGGAGAACCCGCTCATCACCGCCGTCACGCACTCGACGGTCGAGGCGCGGATCACCCTGAAGGGCGTCCCGGACACCCCGGGGGCGGCGGGGCGCATCGCCACGTCGCTGGCCGAGGCCGGCGTCAACGTCGACATGATCATCCAGAACGAGCCGCCGGAGCCCGACGCGCGCGCAGACATGTCGTTCACCGTCCCGCGCGAGGACCTGCTCGCCGCCCAGGACGCCCTGAAGCCCGTGATCGCCGACCTCGGCATCACGGCCGTGCGGACCGAGGCCGAGATGGGCAAGGTCTCCATCGTCGGCGCCGGCATGAAGACGCACCCCGGCGTCGCGGCGAAGGTCTTCACCGTGCTCGGCGAGCAGGGGATCAACATCGAGATGATCTCGACGTCCCCGATCAAGATCTCCTGCGTCGTCCCCGGCGCGCAGGTGCCCGCCGCGGTGCAGGCGCTCCACGGCGCCTTCGGGCTCTCGGGCGAGGACACGATCCGCCCCGAGCAGCCGTTCGGCGAGTTCTCCTAGGAGCCCCGGCCGTCAGAGGACGGCGCGCACCAGCAGGTAGAGCACCGTCCGGACCGCCAGCACGACGAGGACCGCGCACCCCAGCGCGGTCTGCAGGCGGTCGAGGACGTCGGCGAGGCGGAACGTGCGCGACCGCTCCATCCGGTGCAGCAGCGGCTCGCGCTCCTCCGGGTCCTGCGGGCGGTCGGTCATGGGACGACCGTACCGGCGGGGGCGTCCCCGGGCGGCCGACCGTCATCCCCTAGCCTCGTACGCGTGCAGCCCGATCTGAGTCCCGAGGACGCCGACCGCCTGGACGTGCTCCTGCGGGCCGTCGAGCTGCTCGACCCGGACGCGCAGCTCCCGGGCGGCGCGGACGAGGAGACGATCGACGACGCCGAGCGCAAGCTGGGCCGGCCGATCCCCGCGCAGCTGCGCGAGTGGTCGCGGACCGTCGGCGGGGGGTCCGTCCTGCTCGGCGGGAACCTGCGGACCTACGCGCTCGTCAAGACCCGGATGGTCCCCGGCCCGTACGTCGCCACGGCCCGCAACGCCCTGCGCTCCCGCGAGTGGTTCGTGCCGGAGGAGGTCGTCCCGTTCGGTGCCGACGCCGGCGGCGACGTCTTCGGCATCTGGTCGCCGCGCGACGAGGCCGCCCGGCCCCTCGTCGTCCTGATCGGCGCGGGCGACGGCGACGAGGACGTGCCGTCGTGCGCCGTCGTGGGGGAGGACCTCTACGCGTTCCTGCAGGGCTGGATCGCCCACCACGTCTGGGCGCTCGAGGACGCCGAGCCCGGCGGTCAGGACCTGATCGACGAGGTGCAGGAGGAGCTCGGGCTGCCCCTCGACCTGCAGGGCGTCCCGGAGGAGATGGCCCGCAGCGCCGACGAGCACCTGCAGAAGGTCCTGCGCTGGGCCAGCCCGTCGCTCGACGACCTCGTCTACGACCCCGACAAGGGCTGGCCGCTCAGCGTCTCCGACGTCCGCGAGCTGGCCGAGGCGCTGCCGGACTGGTGATCCGCGGGGTGGCGCGACCCCGCCCGCCCTGCGACCCTCCGACGCACGATGCGCCCGAAGTACGACGCCTTCGGGCGCCCCGTCGAGCCCGAGGCGCCCCGGTCGGGCACGCTGGGCCGGCCGGGCGATCGGTCCTCCCGCGACCCGCGCTCCGCGGAGCACCGGTCCTACGGGTCGCCGAGCGCGCCGTGGACCCCCGCGACGCGCCGGGACGACGCCGTGGTCCCCGAGGTCCGCGGGCTCCCGGCCATGACCGGGGGCGGGCCCGTCGGCGCACCGGCCGGGAAGCGCGTCCAGGGGCTCATGAGCGCCGCGGGCGCCGTCGGGGCCGTCC
>WLOB01000477.1 GCA_009699505.1 Actinomycetota bacterium
ACGTCTCGCGCTCCGCGGCGTAGTGCACCGAGTGGTCGAGCGCCGACTGCGCCAGCCCGACCGCGGCGGCGGCGATGCCCAGGCGTCCGGAGTCCAGCGCCGACAGAGCGATCTGCAGGCCCTGGCCCTCGTCGCCGAGCAGGCGGTCCTCGGCGACGAGCACGCCGTCGAGCTCGATCGTCGCGGTCGTCGAGCCCGTCAGACCCATCTTCGACTCGGGGTGCCCGGCCGAGAGGCCCTCCGCGTCGCCGGGGACGAGGAAGCACGAGATGCCGCGCGAGCGGTGGTCCGACGTCCGCGCAAAGACGGTGTAGAAGTCGGCCTCGCCGCCGTGGGTGACCCAGGCCTTCGAGCCGGTCAGGCGGTAGCCCTCGTCCGTCCTCTCGGCGCGGCAGCGCATCGCCGCGGGATCGGACCCGGCGTCGGCCTCCGACAGGCAGTAGCCGCCCAGGAGCGCGCCGCCGACCATGTCCGGCAGCCACCGGGCGCGCTGCTCGTCGGTCCCGAACGTCGCCAGCGGGAAGCACGACATCACGTGCACCGACACGCCGACCGCGACGCTCGCCCAGGCCCCGGCGAGCTCCTCGAGCGCCTGTAGGTAGACCTCGTACGGCAGGCCGGCGCCGCCGTAGGCCTCGTCGTAGGGCATGCCGAGCAGCCCGAGCTCGCCGAGGTGGGCGAACGTCGAACGTGGGAACGCGTGGTCGGCCTCGGCCCGGGCGGCGTGCGGGGCCAGCTCGCCCGCCGCCAGGTCGCGGGCGAGCCCGACGAGCTCCTCCGCCTCGGGAGTCGGAAGCAGGCGATCCGCGGGCATGCCCGGCATCGTACCCGGTGATGTACGGCGGTACGGCAGAATGTTCCTCCCGGGACCATGCGTCGCCGCCGGCCGGCACCACAGCCGCGTGCGACGCCGTCCCGCGAGGGCGTCCCGGCCGCCGGGGCGGACCGCTCAGCCGCGCCGCACGCCGTCGAGGAGGAGGTCGACGAAGCCGTCGGCGACCTCATCAGCGTCCAGCCGACCGCCGGGGACGAACCACAGGGCGGTGTGGTTGACCATGCCCAGCAGGGCGAGGGCGGCGAGCTGCGGGTCGGCGACGGCCAGCTCGCCGTCCCGGACGCCCTGCTCGAGGATGCGGACGAGGAGCACCTCAAACGCGCGGCGGTCGCCGCGGACGCGCTCCCAGACCGGCTCGGCCTCGAGGGTGCGGCGCTCCTGCTCGAAGACGGCGACGTGGTCCCGGTGGGACTCCACCTGGCGCATCCAGACGCGGGTCAGCGCCCGCAGCCGCCCGACGGCCGACGGCGGGGCGTCCGGGCCCTCGACGGCGGCGGTGGCCCGCTCCAGCAGGGGCCCCATGAGGTCGTCGAGGATGCGGAAGAGGGCCTCGGACTTCGAGCCGATGTAGTGGTACAGGCCGCCGCGGGCGAGGCCGGTCGCGGCGATCAGGTCGTCGATCGAGGTGCCGTGGTAGCCGCGCTCGGCGAAGACGCGGGCGCACGCGTCGAGGACCTCCCGCTGGCGGTCGTCGTACCTCTTGCGCAGCGCGGGGCGCTTGGGCGGGTCGGCCATCGGTCGTGGAGCTTGGCGGATCGGGCGACGGAGCAGGTCGGCCGCGGCGCCCCGCAGGCTCCGCGGAGGACCGGGCGGTGGCGACCGATCCTTCGCAGACCGCGACCCGTTCACACCTTCGACCGTTCGGTCGGTATAAAAGCACACCATGGATCTGGATTTGCCCGAAGACGCGCTCGAGCTGCGCAAGGTCGTCCGCGAGTTCGCGGTGCAGGAGGTCGCCCCGGTGGCGGAGGAGCTCGACCGCACGAAGGCGTTCCCGTACGAGCTCGTGGCGAAGATGGGCGAGCTCGGGTGGATGGGCATCCCGTTCCCGGAGGAGGTCGGCGGCTCGGGCGGGACGACGCTGCAGTACGCCGTCGCGGTCGAGGAGCTGACGCGGATCGACTCGTCCGTCGCGATCACGATGTGCGCGCACACGTCGCTGGGCACGCAGCCGATCTGGCTGTTCGGGAACGACGCGCAGAAGGCGGAGTACCTGCCGGACCTCTGCGCGGGCCGCAAGCTCGGGGCGTTCGGGCTGACGGAGCCGGAGGCGGGCTCCGACGCCGGCAACCTGAAGACACGGGCGACGCTGGCCGGCGGCACGTGGACGATCGACGGCGCGAAGCAGTTCATCACCAACGCCGGCACCGACATCTCCGGGCACGTCGCCATCACCGCGATCACCGGAGAGACGACGGACGCGAAGGGCCGCACGCGGCCGGAGATCTCGAACCTCATCGTCCCCAACGGCACGCCCGGCTACGACATCGGCGAGCCATATCGGAAGATGGGCTGGAACGCGTCGGACACGCGGCCGCTGAGCTTCGCGGGCGCCGAGGTGCCGGAGGAGCACCTGCTCGGTCCGCGCGGCGCCGGGTTCAAGCAGTTCATGAAGATCCTCGACGGCGGCCGGATCGGCGTGGCCGCGATGGGTCTCGGCCTGGCGCAGGGCGCGCTGGACGAGGCAGCGGCGTACGCGAAGTCCCGCAACGCGTTCGGCGGGCCGATCGCGCGGTTCGGGCAGATCCAGGCCAAGATCGCCGACATGGCCACGGAGATCGAGGCCGCGCGCCTCCTGGTCTACCGCGCCGCGGCGCTGAAGGACGCGGGACGGGACTTCTCGCTGACGGCCGCGCAGGCGAAGCTGAAGACCGGTCGCCTGGCGGTGAAGGCGTCGGAGGAGGCCGTGCAGATCCACGGCGGCTACGGCTACATCGAGGAGTACCCCGTGTGCCGGTTCTACCGCGACGCGAAGATCCTCACCATCGGCGAGGGCACCGACGAGGTCCAGCAGATGGTCATCTCCCGCGCCGTCCTGGCGTAGGCCGCGCCGCGCCGCGCCGCCCCGACGCTCAGCGCACGAGCCGGGCGAGCTCCGCCCGGCTGGAGATCCCGAGCTTCGTGTACGTCCGCTGCAGCCGGTTGTCGATCGTCCGGATGGACAGCCCCAGCTCCTGCGCGATCTGGCGGTTCGTCCGGCCGGCGACCGCGAGCAGGGCGGTCCCGCGCTCGGCCTCCGTCAGCCGTTCCCGCAGCGCGACGGGCACGAGCGCGGGCGTGTGGGCGTCCGGGCAGTCCTCGGCGAGCGCGCCGGCGCGGGCCAGGGCGGCGTCGGCGCGCTGACGGCGCCCGTCCGCGCGCCACGCGGCCGCGGCGTCCGTCGCGGCCTCCGCGGCCAGGAGGCTCGCGCCCAGGCCGTCGAAGACGGAGGAGGCCGCGTCGAGCCGCGCCGCGTCGCCCTCGGCGAGGGCCTCGACGTGCTCCAGCCGAGCGGCGACGAGGTCGCCGTCGATCGTCGCCGCGAGCGCCCGCAGGCGGTCCACG
>WLOB01000478.1 GCA_009699505.1 Actinomycetota bacterium
AGCGCGCGGATGCGGGCGAGCAGCTCGTCGCGCTCGAACGGCTTGACGAGGTAGTCGTCCGCGCCGGAGTCGAGGCCCTGGACGCGGTGCTCGACGGCGTCGCGCGCCGTGAGGATCAGGATCGGCACGTCGTCGGACTCCCGCAGGTGCCCCGCGACCGAGATGCCGTCCATGTCCGGCAGCCCGAGGTCGAGGATGACGAGGTCCGGCATGAACGTGCGGGCCTCCGCCAGCGCGCTCTGCCCGTCGCGGGCGGTCCGCGTCTCGTAGTCCTCGAGCCGCAGCGTCCGGCCGAGGACCCCGGCGATCTCCTCGTCGTCCTCGACGATCAGTACGCGGGCCGTGCGCCCCGACGAATCCATGCGTTCATCGTAGACGCGGGGCCTTTATGTTCGATCAACGGCGGGTCCCGGGGGCCTGAGGACGACCCGGCGCCGGGGTGCGGCGTCGCTTGACACCGTCCGCGTGGCGTGTTCTGATCGACGCCGTTCGATTCCGCGCGGTCCGCCGGAGAGAGGGGCCACGGATGGCGAAGACGAGGGCGACACCCGGGGACGACCGGCTGCGGCTGGCCGAGGGGCGGCGCGAGGCGGTCCTGGAGCTCCTGCTGGCGCAGCGCGCCGTGACGGTGGCGGAGATCGAGGAGCGCTTCGGCATCTCGCCGATGACCGCCCGCCGCGACCTCGCCGAGCTCGAGCGCCAGGGTCGCGCCCGCCGCACCCACGGCGGTGCCGTCCTGCCGAGCACCGCGTCGCACGAGGACTCGTTCTCCGCGCGGATGTCCACCGCGACGGCGGCCAAGCGCGTGCTGGCGCAGGCGGCCGCGGCGACCGTGGAGGACGGCGAGGCGCTCTTCCTCGACTCCTCGACGACCGCGTACCACCTCGCCGAGGTGCTCTGCCGGGAGGACCGCCGCGTCACGGTCGTCACGAACTCGCTGCCGATCCTCGACCTCATCGCCGGCAGCGCCCGCGACACGATCGAGCTGATCGGCGCCGGCGGTCAGCTGCGCCGGATCTCCCGCTCCTTCGTCGGACCGGTCGCGGTCGAGTCGCTCAAGCGCCACTGGGCCGACCGCGCGTTCCTCTCCGTCAAGGGCATCGCCCCGGACGGCACGCTGACCGACGCCGACCCGCAGGAGGCCGAGGTCAAGCGGGTGATGACGGCGCAGGCGGGCACGGCGACGCTCCTGGTCGACGGGGGCAAGCTCGACCGCCGCGGGCTCTCCGTCGTCGGCCCGGTCTCGGCGTTCGGCGAGGTGCTCGTGGCCGGCGCGGGGCCCGTGGAGGAGCTCGAGGCGCTGCTGGCGACGCTCGACCTGCCGCAGGGCGTCGTCCGCGTCCTGCCGTGCGGACCCGACGAGGCCGGCTGACCGGACCCGGCGCGCCGGGCACGGAGTTCCCGCAACGTGCGGACGAGTCGGCGGGCCGCGGAGGAACGGCGGGCCGTGCGGCGAACGACGTGGGTGAGCATGAGCAGCCGTCCCCGCACCCCTGCCCGCAACGCCTCGTCCGCGAAGCCGTCCTCCCGCCCCAAGGCGGGGGCGAAGGGCCGGTCGAGCGCCCCCGTGCGCGGAGGCGCGACCGGGCGCACCGGCGCCGTGCCCCCACGGGCGCCGCTCGGCCAGCGGCAGTTCGACCAGATCGGCCTCGGGCTCCTGGCCCTCGCCGTCTTCCTCGTCTTCCTGATGTACCTGGGGTCCTGGGGCGGCGCGGTCGGCGACGCCCTCGTCGACGGCCTGCGCAGCCTGTTGGGCCAGGTCGCCTACCTGACGCCGCCGATCGTGGCGGCCACCGGGATCCTGCTCATCCTGCGGCCCCTCGTCCCGGCGCTGCGCCCGTTCCGCTTCGGCGGCGTCCTGCTCGTCCTGGCGATCGAGCTCATGCTGGCCGCGGGCACCTTCGGCCTGGGCGGCGGCGCGGGCCGCGACGTCCTCTGGTCCTCGGACGTTGTGCAGGACCGCGGCGGGCTGCTGGGCGACCTCCTGTACTGGGGCATCTCGAGCCTCCTGGGCTCCATCGGCGCGCACGTCGTCGCCGTCACCATGCTGCTCGCCGGCGCGCTGCTCCTCACGGGCGCCTCCGTCGCGTCCATCGTGGCGCGCACGGGCGAGGGCCTGCGGCAGACGACCACGGCCTTCCGGCGCGTCGACGGCGAGGGCCGGACCGACCCGGGGGACGACGTCCTCGAGATCCCCGTCCGCCCCCGCCGCCGCGCGAGGGCCGAGGACGCCCCGCAGACCGGCGACGGCGGCCCGCGCCCGACGCCGCCCGCGAAGGGCCGCGGGCAGGCGACCGGCGAGCGGAGGGCCGCCGGCACGCGCCAGGCGACGGGCGACCGGCCCGCGGCCGTCGGGCTGCCCGGCGCCCCGGACGACGACGCGGCGCCGGAGTACCCCGCGCTGCCCCCGCGCCGGGGCCGGACCACCCCGCCGGAGCCCGAGGACGACATCGCCGCCTCGCGCGGCGAGCAGGTCCAGGCGTCCCGCGGGCCGTCCGTCAGCGCGTCGCGCGGCCCCGGCACGCCCGTCCGCCCCGAGCTCGACGGCGCCCGTCGCTACCCCGACCTCTTCGGCGAGGGCGACGAGGTCCGCCTCGACCTGGGCACCCCGGTCGCCGACGACGTCCGCGCGGACGCGCCGACCGCCGACACCGAGGACCTCGGCGCCGGGGACGAGCCGACCGTCGTCGTGCCCCCGGCCGCCGGTCCCCGCCGCTCCGCCGCGGGTGGCACGCCCCGGCACCTGCGCGTCGCCGACGACGCCGACGCGCCCGCCGTCCCCGCACCACGCACGGAGGAGGCCGACGGGACGGAGGAGGAGCCCGAGGAGCCGGCGGCGCCGCGGCCCTCGCTCGCCGAGCTGCGCTCCCGCCAGCCCATGGCCGGCGACCTCGACGCCCCGGAGGACGGCTACGTCCTGCCCGACCCCGCGCTCCTGAAGGTCTCGACGTCCGACCAGCTGCGCCCCGACACGGCCGGGCAGGCCGAGACGGCCCACGCCCTGATCGAGGCGCTCGCGCACTTCAAGGTCGAGGCGAAGGTCATCGGCACGATCGCCGGCCCGCACATCACCCGCTACGAGCTGAAGCTCGCACCCGGCATCAAGATGTCGAAGGTCGCGCAGCTCAAGGACGACCTCGCCTACGCGCTGGCCGCCACCGACATCCGCATCCTCGCGCCGGTCCCCGGCAAGACCGCCGTCGGCGTCGAGGTCCCCAACGCCCGGCGCCGGATCGTGCACCTCGGCGACGTCTACGGCGACCCGCCGGAGGACGCGTCCCCGCTCACGGTGTGGCTCGGCAAGGACGTCTCGGGCGCCCCGATCTACGCCGACCTGGCGAAGATGCCGCACATGCTCGTCGCCGGCACCACCGGCGC
>WLOB01000479.1 GCA_009699505.1 Actinomycetota bacterium
CATCGGCCTGGAGATGGCGACGGTCTACGACGCGCTCGGCTCGCAGGTCACGGTCGTCGAGCTCGCCGACCAGCTCGTCCCCGGGGCCGACAAGGACCTCGTCAAGCCGCTGAAGAAGCGGATCGACGGGCGGTATGCGGCCATCCATCTGAAGACCAAGGTCGAGGGGGTGGAGGTCGTCGACGGGGGGCTCAAGGCGACGTTCGCCGGCGAGGGCGACGCGGTGCCGGACCCCGCCGAGTTCGACCGCGTCCTCGTCGCCGTCGGCCGCGTGCCCAACGGCAAGGACCTCGGGCTGGAGGACCTCGGCGTCGAGGTCGACGAGCGCGGCTTCGTGCCCGTGGACCAGCAGCAGCGCACGACGCTGCCGCACATCCTCGCCATCGGCGACGTCGTCGGGCAGCCGATGCTCGCTCACAAGGCCACGCACGAGGGGCACGTCGCCGCGGAGGTCGTCGCGGGCCACGACGTGGTCTTCGACCCGCGCGGGATCCCCTCCGTCGCCTACACGGAGCCCGAGCTCGCCTGGGTCGGCCTGACGGAGACGCAGGCGAAGAAGGACGGCGTGGAGTACGAGGTCGCCGCGTTCCCGTGGGTCGCCTCGGGACGCGCGCTGGCCTCCGATGCCTCCGCGGGCCAGACGAAGCTCCTCGTCGAGCCGGGGACCCGCCGGATCCTCGGGGCCTCGATCGTCGGCACGAACGCGGGCGAGCTCATCGCCGAGGTCGGCCTGGCGCTCGAGATGGGCGCCAACGCGGAGGACGTCGCCCTGACGATCCACGCGCACCCGACGCTCTCGGAGTCCGTCGGCCTGGCCGCCGAGATCGCGGAGGGCACGATCACCGACCTGCCGCCGAAGCGGAAGCGCAAGGCGAAGGGCTGAGGCGCGCCGGGCGCGACGATCGTCGCGCCCGGGCCACCGCCGTCCTCCTGACGGCGCGGGCCGGGGGCCGCGGCCGGGCGACGGTGCCCGCGTCCGCCGTTCCCCGACGGCGCGGGCCGAGCACCGCGGCCCGGCGACGGCGACCGCGTCGGCGGTGCGACGCTGTGGGGCGTGCCTGCCCCGGAGCCCGAGCCGCTGCTCATCGCCGGCAACCCGTTCCCGGGGGTGATCGCCGGGGACCTGCTGCGCCAGCTGACGTTCGTCGTCGAGGTCGACCGGATGAAGGCCGTGCTGCGCCAGTCCCACGTCGCGGCCGTCGACCGGCCCGAGAACGACGCGGAGCACTCGTGGCACCTCGCGCTCATGGCGATCGTCCTGGCCGAGCACGCCGCCGAGCCGGTCGACCGCGCGCGGGTCGTCGAGCTGCTCGTCCTGCACGACCTCGTCGAGGTCTACGCGGGCGACGTGCCGCTGCACGACGACGCGGCGATGGTCGGGCAGGCGGAGCGCGAGGTCGCGGCCGCCGACCGGCTCTACGCGCTGCTGCCCGCCGAGCAGGGCGCGCGGCTGCGCGCCGCGTGGGAGGAGTTCGAGGCCCACGTCACGCCCGAGGCCCGCTTCGCCCGGGCGATGGACCGCTTCCAGCCGCTCCTCCTCGCCTGGATGACGCGGCAGGAGGCGGACCCGGAGATCACCGCCGCAGGCGTCCGGGAGCGGCTGCGGATCATCGAGGACGGCTCGCCGACGCTGTGGGCGGCGGCCCAGGCGCTGATCGACGAGAGCGAGCGGCGCGGGTACCTCGGCTGAGGCGCGAGGTGCGGATCGGTGCTGCCGGCCCGCGGTCCCAGCGGACGACCGTCGCCGGGGCGGCCGACGACGGGCCCTGATCGGCCGTCGGCCCGTGCGCCACGTCACCCCCGGCGCGGCCGGGCCCCTCGTCCGGCCCCTCCCGCCGATCCGTACCTCCGGGGCAGGCCGCGGCACGCCCGGGACCTGCGTCGTCCCGGATGCCCGTGCCCTCCGTCCTCGCCCTCTCCGGCGCCCCGACCACGCTCTTGGTCGTCGTCGCCGACGTCCTGCTGATCCTCGTCGCCGCGCGGTACGCGGGGCGGCTCGCCGCCCGGCTCGGCCAGCCGCCGGTGATCGGCGAGATCCTCGCCGGCATCGCGCTGGGCCCCAGCCTGCTCGGGCTCCTCGGGGCCGACCTGCCCGGCACGCTGTTCCCCGACGACGCGCGCGAGTGGCTGCGGCACATCGGCGAGCTGGGCCTGGTCCTCTTCCTCTTCGGCGTCGGCCGGGAGAGCGACCCCCGGCTCCTGCGCCGCGCGCGCGGCCGGATCGGGGCGCTGTCGGCGGGGTCGATCCTCGTGCCCGCCGCCGTCGGGGCGCTCGTCGCGCTGCCGCTGTGGGCGGACCACGCGACCGTGGGCGGCGAGGCCGTGCCACGGGCCGCGTTCGCCGCGTTCATCGCCGTCGCCCTCTCGGTCACCGCGTTCCCGGTCCTCGCCCGCATCCTGGGCGACGCCGGCCTGCTGCGCAGCGAGATCGGCCGCACGGCGATGGCCGTCGCCGCGGTCACCGACCTCGTCGCCTGGTCCGCGCTGGCCGTCGTCGTCGGCGCGTACGGGACGGGCGGCCGACCGCTGCCCGAGCTCCTGCTCCTCGTCGCCGCGTATGCGCTCGCGCTGCGGTACGTCCTGCGGCCGGCGGTCGTCGCGCTGCTGCGGGCCGCCGCCCCATCGCGGACCGCGGCGCCGGGGTCCGACGTCGACCAGACGGCCCGTGACGACGGAGGCCGGCGTGCCGGGGCCGACGGACCCTCCGGCGCGGATGCGTACATGGCCCTCACGGCCCGCCGGGCCGCCGCCGCGGTCCTCCTCGCCGGTCTGCTGCTCTCCGCCCTCGCCACGGACCGCATCGGGCTGCACGCCGCGATCGGCGCCTTCGCGTTCGGCGTGCTCTGCCCGCGGGACGGCGTGGCGGGCCGGGCGGCGGAGGCGGGGGCCGGGATGCTCGCCCGCGCCGGCCTGCTCCTCGTCCCCGTGTTCTTCCTGTCGACGGGGCTCACCGTCGACCTGGCGAGCCTGTCGCTCGACGGGATGTCCGAGCTGCTCGTCCTGCTCGTCGCCGCGACGCTCGCGAAGTTCGGCGGGGTCGCCGTCGCTGCGCGGCTCTCGGGGGACGGGGCCCGGCCGGCCGCCGCGCTCGGGGTCCTCCTGAACGCCCGCGGCCTGACGGAGCTCGTGATCCTCGAGGTCGGCCGCTCGGCGGGCATCCTCGACGACCGGATCTTCGCGGCGCTCGTCGCCGTCGCGCTGCTGACGACGGTCGCGACGGGCCCGCTCTTCCGGCGGCTGCACGACGCGCCGGGCGGCGGCCCGTCCGGGCCCGGTGCCGCCCGGCGCGGCGCGCATCCGGGCGCGGCGCCGTCGCCCGCCGCGCCCGCGACCGACGTCGCGGCCCCCGCGCCGCCCGTCCGCGCGGGCGCCGTGCC